>JALHUF010000540.1 GCA_022866195.1 Terriglobia bacterium | reverse complement strand
CTCCTGCAAGTCAAGTACGCCGAATGGCAGTTCCAGAACGCCTAGCGACCCAGGAGTTCCCGGGCGCGCCGCAGAACGTTCGCTGCGGTAAAGCCAAACTTTTCGGCCAAAACTTTGTACGGCGCCGAGGCGCCAAAGCGCGTCATGCCAATCACCGCTCCCTTCGTGCCCACGTAGCGTTCCCAGCCCAACGGCACGGCGGCCTCAATCGCCAGGCGCGCCGCGACGCCCGGCGGCAGGACTTCGTCCTTGTATTCCTGCGACTGCTGCTCGAAGATATCCCAGGACGGCAGACTGACAACACGCGCGGCAATTCCCTCCGCCGTCAACTTCTCGCAGGCCTCCAAGGCTACCGGGACTTCCGAGCCAGAAGCAATAAGAATGATTTCTGGCGCTTTCCTCCGCGCATCCGCCAGAACGTACCCACCACGCGTTAATCCCTCCGCCGAGGCGTATTTGCTGCGATCAATCACGGGCAGCCCCTGACGGGTCAGGGCCAGAGCCACGGGACCGTTGCGGCGCTCGATCGCCACTCGCCAGGCCACCGCGGTTTCATTGGCGTCCGCGGGGCGAATCACGCTCAGGTTCGGAATGGCGCGCAGCGCCGGCAGATGCTCGACGGGCTGATGGGTGGGGCCGTCTTCCCCCAGAAAAATGCTGTCGTGGGTAAAGATGAAAATGGAGTGCGCTCCCATCATTGCCGCCAGCCGCAGCGCGGGGCGCGCGTAGTCGGAGAAAATCAGGAACGTTCCGCCGTAAGGCAGCAATCCGCTCAAGGCCATTCCGTTCAGGATGGCTCCCATGGCGTGCTCGCGCACGCCAAAGTGGAAATTGCGCGCGCCGTAGTTCCCCCGGCTGAAATCTCCCAGACCTTTCAGATAGGTGTTGTTCGAAGGCGCCAAGTCGGCCGAGCCGCCCAGGAGGAGTGGCAGCGCAGGAGCAATCGCGTTCAGCACCTTGCCCGAAGCCTGGCGCGTAGCCATGGGGCCGTCGGATGGCTGGAAGGTGGGGATTCGCGTTGCCCACCCTTCGGGGAGTTCACGGCGCACATAGCGATCCCATTCGGCAGCCAACTGGGGGAATGCCTGCCGGTAAGCCGCCAAGCGCTCTTGCCATTCAGCCTCCGCGCGCTCGCCCTGCGCGATGGCCCGGCGAAAATGGGCCAGCGCTTCCTCTGGGATATGGAACGCGGGCTCCACGGGCCAGCCAAGATTCTGCTTGGTCAGCTTTACTTCTTCTTCGCCCAAAGGAGCGCCGTGAGCTTCGGCGCTGTCCTGCTTGTTCGGACTTCCGTAAGCGATGTGAGTCCGAACCTTAATCAGCGAGGGCCGCGCCTTTTCCGCCCGCGCGGCGCGGAGCGCCCGGTCGATGGCCGCGAGGTCATTGCCATCCGCAACCTCTTGAACAAACCAACCATAAGCTTCAAACCGCTTGCGCACATCCTCGGTGAAGGCCAGGTCGGTCGAACCCTCGATGCTGATGTGATTGTCGTCGTAGAGATAAACGAGGTTGTCGAGACCCAGATGACCCGCCAGGGAAGCGGTTTCTGAGGCCACTCCCTCCATCAAGTCGCCGTCGCTCACGATGCCGTAAATGGTGTAGTCAACCAGCTCATGTCCGGGCCGGTTGAAATGCGCCGCGAGATACTTCTGGGCGATGGCCATTCCCACCCCAGTCGAGAACCCTTGGCCCAAAGGTCCGGTAGTGGTCTCGATGCCCGACGAGAGTTCGTATTCCGGATGCCCCGGCGTCTTGCTGCCCCATTGCCGGAACTGCTTGAGATCGTCCAGCGACAACTCATAGCCCGTCAGGTGCAGCAGGCCGTACAACAGCATGCAGCCGTGACCAGCCGAAAGGACGAACCGGTCACGGTTAGGCCAGTCGGGCTTGCGGGGGTGGTACCTGAGAACTCGGGTCCAGAGAACGTACGCCATCGCCGCCGCGCCCATCGGCATGCCCGGATGGCCGGAGTTAGCCTTCTGGACGGCATCAACGGACAGAAAGCGGATCGTGTTGATGCATAGCTGGTCAAGCTGAGCTTGACTCAGGAATTCATTTGACGACGGTTCGACTTTGTGATCGCTCAAGGAATCAATCCTCCGTTTTGGACATCACACGGCGCTAAATTCAAAACTAATAATCCCGTCTCTCAGGGCAGTCCTCTACTCCGCCCTTGACCGAAGCCCCAGCCTCGGGAAACTACGGCTAAAGAGCCTGTGTGAGAACCCGTCTACTGCAGCGGCACTGTCTGAACACCGTTCTTGTGTTGGTAGGCGAGCGCTCCGCGGCTAGGCCGGGGGCGGGCGAACCTGCCCCCCGACACCTCGGGTCGGGGGTTTTATTCGGTCATCGCGCTCGATGAACCGTTATTTCACGTAGACACTGATTGCAATTCGAACGCCGGGATGCCTACGGTTGTGCAGGTAATATCCGTCATCGAAGTAATCAACATACACATCGTCGTTTTCGTACCAGTTGTCTGACCAGTATTCTGGCCACGGCTCAACGAGACTGAACCAATAGCCGCCGTACTGGAAGCGGGGATACCCGCCAACAACCAGCAGGGGGAGGCCGTAGATGCGGAACCGGTGAGCCCGGCCAAAATAGCCACGGAAACGGGCGGCAGGGATGCGGTAGCCGTTGTAGCCGCCGCGTTGCTTCCAGGTGCGGTGCTCGGATTGCCAGCTATGTGCGCGATGCTGCTGCCAGGTGCCCCGGTGTTCGCCTGCGTGTCCCTGCTGGGCTTGCTGTGAAGGCTTATTGGCCTGCGGCTGACGCTGTTGTCGTTGCTGTTTGCCTGACTTTGCCTGCCGTTGCTGCTTTTCAGGCTTAGCCTGTTGTTCCTGTTTCCCCTGTTGCTTCTGCTGTGCGTCAGCCGGAGCAGTGATTCCGAGAAGCAGAAACAGAGCTGTTGTACTAATAACTCCAATTGGTTTCATAGTGTTGCCTCTATTACATGGGAATTTCCGATTTGAGCTTTCCTTCGCGCAAAAGCATACGCCAGTCGCCCTGTCCAAGCTCACATCGCCATGGCCTCTTTTGGGTGCCATCGGGGCTCGATTTGGCCGTCCCATTGACCGTGCTTGGTCTGTTTGCCACGTCCAACCCAGCCTCACGGCTAACACCTGTCCCCGCTGCGGGACTTCTAAGCCGCGTTGCGGTTTTCACGTTGCGGTCACCTTGCTCGGGCGCCCCTGGTGCCACTGGGACCCTTTACAATCGGGCGAACGCTTGTCCACCCTTGGGAGAGTATTTCGTCAGCGTGCTGTCCAAGCCCTGAGCCGCTCGAGGAGTAGGCACCGTGCCGTCGATCAGAATTTCTTTCGCGGTCACCTTGCGCCCATAGAGCTTCTCGTTATCATCCCCATCTTGCTTCAGTATGGCCCCGTCGAGCGACGCCCCGGCAAACAAGCCCCGCGTCCGCGAGTAGCTGAGAATCTCCGCATGGAGTTGAGCGTCGGTGGCGCCTTCGGCGGAACGACCCACCGGGCCGGCCGCTACGGATAATTCCGCGCCCAGCTTGACGCTGTCCTGAACCAGTTTTTTCATGCCTTCGGGGTTCATCACGAGGAAGACGACGTCGGTCGCCTTACCGCCGATCTGAAATCCAATGCTCGCGGCGCCCAGGGTGAACATGGAAGGCGCATCCCAGGCCCCGTTCCCACCCTTGCGGCACACCAGCACGCCGCGTCCGTAAGTGCCACCGAGTCCCAAAGCGAACTTGACCTGAGACGGAACGATGCCGACACATACGGATCTTTCCAGCAGCTCATCAGGAATGCCCTTGTCGGGAGTCCCCATGATCTCGTTAATAACGTTGGTTGCCTTTTTCAGTTGGCTCTCTCCTGCGAAAGCCGTCGCACAGAAGGTCAGCAACAGAAGAATCAGAGTAAGTCTTTTCATTTCAAGCTCCTTTCTTTGCACTCACACCCACTGACCGGCGTGTGCAACGTTCTCGTTCAGAACTGTAGGACTACGGGCCGGCGCTGCTATTTTTCGAGGGCTTTCTCCACCTGCCCGATTTTCTTTTGGATCTTCCCGGCTGTGTTTTCAACTTTGCCCTCGGCTTCCAAGCTGGGATTGTTCGTCAGTTTTCCCGCCTTCTCCTTAATCATGCCCTTCACTTCGTGAAACTTGCCCTCTGCCTTATCCTTAGCCGGAATTTCCGATTTCAACTTTATCTTTGCACAAAAGTATACGCCAGCCGCCCTGTCGACTCAAGCCCAGATCACCGTGGCCTCTTTTCCCCCTCCGGCGCAAGGGTTTTGATATCCTAATGGAGCTTCGGTCGGCGTAGCTGAATTATCTAACTGAACGATTGAGGAGAGAACGATGGGAACACGGCATTTGGGATTGAGTGGGCTGGGGGTCATGGGTCGGAATCTCGCTCTCAACGCCGAGAGCAAAGGATTCTCAGTGGCAGGCTTCGACGCTGACCAGCAAAAGGCCATGCAGGTGGCCGCGCAGACGGCCGGCAAGAACATCATGGTGGCGAACTCTTTGGCCGAGTTTGTCGCGGAGCTCGAAACGCCACGCCGGATCTGGGTGATGGTTCCGGCCGGAAAGGCTGTGGACGCGGTGCTCGCCGACCTCAAGCCCGTGCTCGGCACCGACGACATTGTCATCGACGGCGGCAATTCGCATTTCAAAGACACCGAGCGCCGCGCCAAGGATTGGGAGACGGTGGGGCTGCGCTTCTTTGGCATGGGCGTGAGTGGCGGTGAAGAAGGCGCCCTGCACGGCCCGTGCCTGATGCCGGGTGGTCACGAGGCCTCCTATCGGCATCTGGAGCCGCTGCTCACCAAAATGGCGGCGCAAACTGCCGAGGGCCCCTGCTGCACTTACATCGGTCCAGGCGGCGCGGGCCACTACGTGAAGATGGTCCACAACGGCATCGAGTACGGCATCATGCAGTCCATCTGCGAGACTTACGACCTGCTACGGAACATCCTCGGGCTGAGCGCGCCGGAGATCCGCGACATCTTCGCGGAGTGGAACGGTGCGGAACTGAACTCATTCCTGCTGGAAATCAGCCTCGTGGTTCTGGGGAAGATTGATCCGGAGACCGGGAAGCCGCTGGTGGACTTGGTCCTGGACACCGCCGAGCAGAAAGGCACAGGCAAGTGGACGGCGCAGGACGCGCTGGACCTGGGGGTGGCGGTCCCCACGCTCACCGCGGCGGTGCTGGCGCGCATCCTTTCCGGCCTCAAGCAGGAACGGGTGGCCGCGGCACAGGTTCTCCGCGGACCGCGCAAGAAATTCGCCGGCGACAAGAGCCAGTTCATCGCCCATCTGCGGCAAGGGTTCTACCTGGCCGTGATTGCCTGCTATGCGCAAGGATTCGCGCAAATGCGCGCCGCTTCCAAGGAATACGCCTACCACCTGAAGTTCGCCGAAATCGCGCGCATCTGGCGCGGCGGCTGCATCATCCGCGCCCAGCTGCTCGAGCCTATCCGCGCGGCGTTCGGCAGGAAGCCCGACCTCGCTAACCTGATGCTTGATTCCTATTTCCGCAAGCTCATCAACAAAACGGGTAAGAGCCTGCGCAAAGTGGTGAAGGCCGCCGTGGATTGGGGTGTTCCCTGCCCCGCTTTCAGCACGGCGCTCGCCTACATCGACAGCTATCGGCAGGCGCGCCTCCCGGCGAATCTATTGCAGGCGCAGCGCGACTACTTCGGCGCCCACACCTACCGGCGAGTCGATAAGGAAGGCGTGTTCCACACTGAATGGGACAAGTAGATTGACGATTGTCGATTGATGATTGACGATTGCAGTGGCAGCCACGGTTAATTTGCAGTTTGAATCAACCGTGGGTTTTGCTGGAAGGGAGAGCAGAGGTGAAATATCTGGTCGTTGTCGAAAAAGCAAGGAACAACTATTCGGCCTACGTGCCCGACCTCCCAGGCTGCATCGCGACCGGTGCGACTGCTGAAGACGTCCAGCAAAACATCCGCGAAGCCATCGCCATGCATATGGAAGGCCTGCGCGAGGACGGCCTCCCCGTCCCTGCGCCGCAGACTCAGGCCGAGTTCGTGGAAGCCTGAGGTCCCAAGTGCCCGCCGGCAGACTCACCGCAGCCCCAGCGCGATTACTTCGGCGCCCACACCTACCGGCGAATCGATAAGGAAGGAACCTTCCATACCGAGTGGGAGAAGTAGGAGCGCTTTTCCCTTCCCCGAGCATAGCCTCGCTGGGCCCCGGCTACCCATATCCCGGCTTTTGCGCTAAGATTCCTCGGCGCGGCAGGGGTCATGCCGTGCCTTGCCGCCGCTGGTCGGTTCACGGTCGCTACTTTTTCGGAGGTTCATCGATGCCCCTGAAACTCAGACTCGCCACCGAATGCCAACTGGATGTCCTGACCTTCGGCGAATGCATGATTCGCTTGAGCCCGCCGGGACACCAGCGGATTGAATTGACCCCCCATTTCGAGGCCTGGGTCGGGGGCGGAGAATACAACGTCAGCTACGCCCTCAGCCGCTACGGGCTGTGCACGGCCTGGGTGTCGCGCCTGGTGGACAATCCCCTGGGCTGG
>JALHUF010000539.1 GCA_022866195.1 Terriglobia bacterium | reverse complement strand
GGGGCCGCGTCCACCAGGGCGTCCACCGTTCGCCTCCCCAGGCGGATGGAGATGTAAACCACAATTCCGGCCACGCCCAGCGCAGCCACCGGGTCCGCATCCCGCAGCCAGGAGACATTCTTCTGCTCAGCCACATACACCAGGATGAGGCCCAAGATAACGACGCTCGAGCTATAGACGTCGGTGGAGAAGTGCAGCGCGTCAGCTTCCAGAGCCTGGCTGTTGTATTTCCTCGCCACGCGGAACAACGCCCGCGAACGGAAGGTGTCGATGGTGATGGAAATCAGCATCACGCCGAAGGCCCACATGGAGGGATCCACATGGACCGTGCGGAAGAAGAGGCGGCGGGTCGCCTCGAAAATGATCCAGACGCAGGTGATCAACAGCAGGGCAGTTTCGATGAAGGCCGAGAGGTGTTCGATCTTGCCGTGGCCGAAGGGGTGCCGGGTATCGGCGGGCCTGTCCGAGACGCGCACGGAGAGATAAGTCACTCCCGCCGCCACCAGGTCGAGCCCCGAGTGCGCCGCTTCCGACAGAATCCCCAGGCTACCCGTCGTGAAGCCTACGACAATCTTCAGGCCGGTGAGCAGCAGGGCGGCGAGCACGGAGGATAGCGCCACCGCCTGCTTCTCCCGTGCCGGGGATTCTGCCGCTGCCGTTCCTTGAAGAATCGGTCCGACCATCGCTCGATTATAGCTGAATTGAGTCCTGAGTCAGAATCTGTTGAACTCCCCTCCTTGGCTGATGGCTGGACAGCAGCCAGAACCCCCGCGTCTTTGAGTATAGCCCCCGGTTCCACCCGCCTTCTCCGTTGGCTTGGTGGCCTTCCCTCCTGCCCAAGTCCAGCGGCAAGTTGCACTGGAAATGCGATGTGGATAGGCTATCTGGCATAATCAAGTCGAGGGGAAGTCCGATGGCGATTGCCGCAGGCCTTCGGGTTCAGTCGGAAAGGAGTTGTCAATGCTCGATGACGTGATTCTTTCCCGTCGTGGCTTCATTGCTGCGTCTTCGGTTCTGCTGGCGCGCCCCTTGCGGGCCAGTGCCAAGCCTCTGATCATCGACGCCCACTGTCACGCTGGACACGGCCAGGCCATGTCGGCACCCTGGACTACCTGGGCTGACCCTGAAATCACCCTACGCCATATGGCGGAAGCGGGCATCGATCGCACCATCATATTTCCCATCAACAATGCGGAATACGCGCAGGCCAACGAAGAGATTGCGGAAATCTGCGGTCGTTACCCGAGCAAGTTCATCGGCTTCGCCAAGCACGACCCGCAAACCGAGGCGGGTCACATTCGCTCTCTGCTCCGACGTGAGGTGGAAAGTCTGAAACTAAGGGGTCTGAAACTTCATCGGCTTCCGACGCGCGAGGTGCTCGATGCGGTAGCTGAACTGGGCATCCCGATTCTCTATCACCCCGAGAAGGTGTCTGACTTCCACATGATCGCCTCCCAGTATCCACAGATTTCTTTCATCCTGGCCCACCTCGGCAGTTTTGCCTCGCACGACTGGACCGAGCACCTGGCGGCGATTGATGTTGGCCGGCGCTACTCCAACGTTTACCTCGACACTTCTTCTGTGGTCTTCTTCCAGTTTCTGGAAATGGCGGCCAGGGAACTGGGGGCGGACAAGTTGATTTTCGGAAGCGATGGCCCGGAGCTTGATTGCCGGGTTGAGTTGTACAAGATCCGACTGCTGAAGCTTCCGCCGGCGCAGGAGGCCAAGTTGCTTGGCGGCAACATACAGCGGCTCTTGCCGGCGGGGGCCATCTCGGCGGGATAACACTTGTGGGGCGGGACGATTCTGCCGCTACGACCCCGCTTGCCCATGGCCGATCAGGAAAGAGGCCAGCACCAGCACCGCGCTTCCCAGGAGCATGCGCTGGAAGGCGCCTCTTCCTGCCCCCTTCCACTCGCCCAGAATCACGCCCCAGGCATTGGAGGTGAGGATAATCAGGGCAATGAAGACCGGCCAGCCAAAGCTGGTTCCCAGGCGGCCGAGGCCGGCGGCGCTCATTCCGTAAAAGCACACACTTGCCGCCCAGACGACGCTCATGCCTACTACCAGGCCCGCATCGCGGCCGGAGCCAGGCGAGCGGAAAGCGGCGCTGCTCCTGGTCACAAGAATGCGAAGCAGACAGTAGCCGGATTGCGTCACGGCCGCCGCGCAGAGGAACACCGCCCAGGCCACGTACATGTTGACGCTGAAGCGAGCGGCGGCAGGTATCTGCCCGGCCGCGCGGAGCAGGGAAATGCCGTGCTGAATTCCGAAGTTGAGGAGCGGCGCTCCCATGCCGCCCAGAATGGCGATGATGAGCCCCTTGCGAAAGCGCGCTCCCGTGGCTCCAGGCGCGGCGCTTTTGGCCCCTCCGGCTTGCGCGCAGAGGACTACGCCCACTACCATCAGCGCCAACCCGCCCAGGAAAAACGCGTCCTGGGCCGTGCGCAGAGAAAGCGCCCGGGCCCAAACGAGCGGCAGCAGGGCCCCCAGGACAATCGAGAGCCCGAGCTGGATGGCGAATCCTAGGG
>JALHUF010000538.1 GCA_022866195.1 Terriglobia bacterium | reverse complement strand
TACTCGTAGTGGAGGGCCACGATGGGGTCCAAGCGAGAGGCCTTCATGGCGGGCCACATCCCAAAGAAGAGACCGATACTCACGGCCACCATGAATCCCACCGGAACTGACCACAAGGGAACCGTGGAAGGCAGAATGGGAACGAAGGTCCGGATCAGGAAGCTCACCGTGTAACCCAGCAGGATGCCCAGGATGCCGCCGGCCGCGGTGAGGGTCATGGCTTCGAGGAGGAACTGCCAGGTGATATCGCTGCGGCGCGCGCCGATGGCCTTGCGCACGCCGATCTCGCGGGTGCGCTCGGTGACGGAGACCAGCATGATGTTCATCACGCCGATGCCGCCCACCAGCAAGCCGATGGAAGAAATCACGATCGTCACCAGCACGACGGTTCCCATGATATCGCGGAATTGGGTAATCATGGATTCGGCGGTGGCGATGCCGAAACTATCCGGGTCCGAGTACTTCACATTGCGGCGGCGGCGCAGCAGACTGCGCACTTCATCCATGGCCTGGTTGGTCTTTCCCGGAACAGCCATCGCGGTGATGAAGTTGTCCTTCGACTGGGGATAGATCTTCTTGAAGGTCATGTAGGGAATCATCATGATGCGGTCACTGCCGCTATCGCCGAGAATCTGTTTGCGCTTCGCCATCGTCCCAATGACTTCGAAACTCCTGCCATCGATAGTGACGACCTTGCCGACGGGGTCTTCACCCTGAAACAAGCGGGTTTCGACGTCCGCGCCGATGACGACGACATCCCGCCGGTGGAGGTCGTCGATTTCGTTGAACAGACGGCCGTCTTTCAGCTCGCAACCGATGTTCCCGAAGTGAGACGGCGTGCAGCCGCGGAACTCGGTATCCAGCATCTCCTGACCTTTGTACTTGGCGCCGACAGCGGGGCCCCAGCGGAAGATTTCCGCCGACGTCGACTCGACCGCCGGACAATTCTCGCGAATGGCCACCATGTCGTCGAAAGTCAGAGGCTTGCGCATCCATTCTTCGCGGCTCACGTTGAATTTGATCCCGGGATCCCATTTGAAAATAAAGAGCGTGCGGGTACCGAAGCTTTCGGCCACGTCGACCACCTGCTGGTCCAGCCCCTTGAAGATGGAGGCCACAGCGATGACGGTGGCGGTCCCGATCAGAACGCCGAGGATGGTCAGCAAGGCGCGGAACTTGTGGGTCCGCAGCGTGTCGAGGGCGAGCAGCAGGTTTTCCCGAACTTGGCGCCGTTGGACGTTCACGCTTAAGCCTCCGTACGCAGAGCCTCGATGGGGTCGAGTCGGGCGGCCTTGCTGGCCGGATAGATGCCAAAAAAGAGTCCCACGGCCGTGGAAAGGAACAGGCCAATCACGACCGCATTTGCCGGTACCGAGGAGGTGAAGAAAATATCCACGATCTTGCTGACGATGAGCGAAAGCGCCACGCCGGCGGCGCCGCCCGTAGCGGCCATGACGCTGGACTCAATGATGAACTGCATCAGGATGTCGCGCCGCCGGGCCCCCAGGGACTTGCGGATGCCGATCTCGTGGGTGCGCTCGGTGACGCTGGCCAGCATGATGTTCATGATGACGATCCCCCCGACCACCATGAACACGGCCACGATGCCGATGGTCACGGCGAAGATGGCGCCGGTGAGCTGGCGCCAGGCATTCATGAGGGTCTCGGAGGCGTTGATGCCGAACGTGTCATCTTCCTGGTAAGGGATGTGGCGCCGCGCCCGCATCAACGCCCGAGCCGCATCTTCGAGGACCACCATCTGCTGCCCATTCCAGGCCTGCACGTTCACCGCGAGCTGGGGCCGCGCCACGAAAACTTTCTGGAAGGTGGTCAACGGGATCTGAACGAATTTGTCCTGGCTCTGGCCAAAGGTGGTGCCGATGCGGGTCGCCACGCCGATTACCCGGAAGTTAGCGCCGCGCACGGTGATTTCCTTGTCGATGGGATCGATGCTGGGAAAGAATTCATCCACGAGGTCGCGCCCGATAAAGCACACCATCGCGCTGTGCTGGTAGTCGGACTCCGTGAAATACCGGCCGGAATCCACCTTCTCCTGACCGATGTCAATCATGCTGGGGGTTCTCCCATTCATCTCGACTTCGTACAAGGTCTTCCCGCCGTACTTCGCATCGGTTTCCCCCCAGATCCAGGCGCTGGCGCCGATGCTCTTGTAGTTGGTCAGGTTCTCCTTGAGGAATTCGTATTCTTCCATGCGGACCGGCTTGTTCCGCCGCCGGGCCTTCAGCCAGCTCTCGTAGCCCTGCGCCCACTGCCACTGGTGGATGATGAAGACGTTGGAGCCCAGGTTGGCGATGCGTTCCGCGATGTACAGGTTCATGCCGTTGACGATAGACATGACGGAGATGAGCGTCGTGGTGGCAATCACCACGCCCAGCAGGGTAAGGAAGGAGCGCAGCTTGTGCACGCGCAAGGTCTCCAGGGCCAGCCAGAAGGCTTCCCGGGCGGTGACCCAGAGGTTCACAAATCCGCGCCGCTTTATCATGGTTGGGCCGACTTCTGCCATCGAGCCTTCCCTCCGCCGCCTGTTCGCCGGTCTTGGCCCCACCTAGCTGACGCGCTCGTCCCGGTCGATCTTTCCGTCGCGAATGTGCAGGATGCGATGAGCGTGGGCGGCGATGTCGTGTTCGTGCGTCACGAGCAC
>JALHUF010000537.1 GCA_022866195.1 Terriglobia bacterium | reverse complement strand
GGAGATTTGGCCGGGCGCGAAAGAAATAGCTGCGGCCATCCGCCGTGAAGAAACCGCTGGGTTGGGCTCCGGAGACCACAACTTGGTCCGACCCGCCGGAGAAGTCGTGTGCAAGGATGTCGGCGGGAGCTTGCTGACGGTAATAGAACAAATACCGCCCATCAGCTGACCACGGCACCCACAACGCCTCCGCGTCCGCCGGAAGCCCCCAAGACATCTCCCCGGTTTGCGCGTCAATGACCCGGTTCGGCGGTCGGGCAAGGAAGATTCTGGTGCCGTCCGGGGAGATTTGCGGGGGCCGTGGGCCAGCCACCTCCCCGCCGCTGAGCCCTCGCGCCAAGGGGACCACCGTGCCGGCTAGAACATCAATCCTGCTCAGGACGGCGTCCTGACCCTCCTCGTTCAATAGAAAAAGGTAGTCGCTCCCCGGGGACCAGAAAAGCACTTTGGGGTGCCGTAAGTGGAACTCGGGCGGGAGGGGAATGACGAGCGCCTGGGGCTGCTGCACGTCGTGTATGGCGAGCTGGTCACCAGCCGGTCCCGGCCGAACGCAAGCGAGCTTGTTGCCGTCGCGCGACCACCGCGGTTCCGCGCCCTGACTGAGCACGATCTGAGTCAAAAACACAAACCGAGCCTCAGCGTTTGCGATCAGCATCGCCCCCGTGCGCTCTCGGTCGACCACCGTCAGATGATCGGCATTTGACCACTGAATGCTCCCGACCGCGAGCCGAAAGCGGGCCATCAGCCGCCCGCGCGGCGTGGAGACAATCAGGTCGTAGCCTGCCCCATCCCCCGGATTGCCCCCCTCCCCGGTATCAAAGTAGGCAAAATACTTCCCATCAGCCGAGGGAACAGGCCAACGCAGATTAAGCGGAGCAGTGAACCCTGCCCACAACAGAAAGGAGACAAATACCAGAACGGTGAGGCCGCCGACCAGGAACACTAACCGCGCCAGAAGCGAAGACTTCAAAGGTGAATGCATAGTAAGAGCAAGCAACTGTGATTATAGCCTTTGCTGAGAATCAGACAAGCCCATGCTGGCGCTTATTGCGGTGGGGCTTCCGTTGCGGGCCTGGGGCATTTCTAGTACCATCCCTCCGCCATTCGGAGGGGCAAAGCTCGAGTCTGATCAATCAAGTGTCCACCCGCCGAGGGAAAATCTTCTCCCATGGAGCAGAAAACCTTCCGCCGCCTGGCTCGCATCTTCGGAAAGGTTGTCGTTTACCTTGCGGCCATTGTGCTCGTCTGCGCCGCCGGCCTCGCCACCTGGCTTTACTGGCGGACTCATGTCTGCCTGGCTCAATTGGACGGTGTGGTTCAGCTTTGGGGACTCCAGGCGCGGGTGGAAATCCTACGCGACGCCCGCGGTATCCCCCACATCCGCGCCCAATCCCTCGACGACCTGTTCTTTGCCCAAGGCTATGTGACGGCCCAGGACCGCTTGTGGCAAATGGACCTGAGCCGCCGCCTGGCGCTGGGAGAACTCTCCGAACTTTTCGGCGAGCGCACCCTGCGACTGGATATCGAGAACCGCACGCTGGGCTTTAGCCAAGCGTGCGAACGCGCGCTAGGAGAACTGGATGCCGGCTCTCGCCAGATGCTCGCCGCCTATACTCGCGGCGTGAACGCTTTTATTTCCACACGCCAGGGCCGCCTCCCCATGGAGTTCTTGATGCTTCGCTACGAGCCGCGACCCTGGGGAGAGGCCGATTCATTCGCTGTGGCTTTGAACATGGCGAAAATCCTAAACACTTCGTGGCCGGACGAGCTGATGCGCGAGCGCATCCGCGCTAAGGTCGGCCCGGATCTCTACGCCGACCTCTTCCCCGACCGCTCGGCACTCGATCGCCCGGTGGCCGAATTCCTCCCCCCGGCGGGCACCGCTTCTCCAGGCGGCCGGGCGACCCTGCTTTCCCAGCCCGCAGAGCTTGCGCCGTGGCGGGGAGTTTTGCTATCCACTCCGGAAAGCTCGCTTGCCGACGTGGGCAGCAATAACTGGGTCGTGAGCGGAACCCACACGCAATCCGGTAAGCCTCTGCTTGCCAACGACCCTCATCTGGGCCACGGCGTCCCGAGCGTTTGGTACCTGGTCCACCTGAAGGCCCCGGGCTTGAATGTTGCGGGCGCCAGTCTTCCCGGGTTGCCCGCGGTGACTATCGGCCACAACGAGCGGATCGCCTGGGGGGTCACCAACACCGGCCCCGACGTTCAGGACTTGTACGTGGAAAACTTCCACTTTCGCGACCCGAAGAAGTATCTGCACAATGGCGAGTGGGTGGAGGCCACAGAAAGAGAAGAAGTCATCCAAGTGCGTGGCGCCCGGGACTACCACTTCGCGGTCCAGACCACCCGCCACGGGCCGGTGATCTCGCACGACGGCAACCGCGACTTGGCCCTGCGTTGGACCGCACTCGAGCCGGGCGGCCTCCGCTTTCCTTTCTGGGGAATCAATCAAGCGCAAAACTGGCAGGAATTCACCGCGGCTTTGCGCGAGTACGCCGGCCCCATGCAGAACTTTGTGTACGCCGACCTGGACGGCAATATCGGGTTCTACGCGGCGGGGTGGGTCCCCATCCGCAAGCAGGGTGACGGCACTGTTCCCTCCCTCGGCTCAGACGATGACCACGACTGGACAGGCTACATTCCGTTTGAAAGCTTGCCCCACGCTTACAATCCCGCCAGCGGCATCATCGCCACGGCGAATGGCCATATCGTGCCGGAGGGATATCCCTACTTCATTACCAGCATGTGGGCCTCGCCATGCCGCACCGCGCGGATTTACCAACTGCTGGAAGCAGGCAGCCACCTGACCGTCGCCGACATGTTGCGCATTCAGACCGACATTCGCACGCTCGAGGATCAGTGGATCGCCCAGCGCCTGCTGGGCGCGGCCGCCCAACACCCGCCGGAGACCGCCGAGGCGCAGTACGCTTTGAGCCTGCTGCCCGCGTGGGACGGTGAGGCGCGCGCTGATTCGGCTGCCACCCTGGTCTGTGAGGTGACACGTCGGGCGCTGCGCGAGCGGATTCTGAAGCCCAAACTGGGCGACGACCTCTCCGGCTACCACTGGCCTATGAGCACAGTGTTCCTGGAAAACGTGGTGAGTAACGGCTGGACTCGCTGGCTCCCGCCCGGTGATGCCGATTTCAACGTCACCTTGATGAGGAGCCTGGAGGAAGGCCTCCGGCGAATCCCTGCGCTCGTGGATAGCCGGGACCACGCGGCGTGGCGGTGGGGCGACACGATTCCGCTAACCTTTCAGCATCCCCTGGGCAGCGTGCCCTTGCTCCGCCGCTGGCTGAATGTTGGCCCCTTCCCCCAGGCTGGGACCGGCAATACGGTGAAGCAGACCACGTCTTCCCATGGCGTATCCATGCGCTTGGCGGTGGACTTCTCCGACTTCGATAACTCGGTGCAGAATATTACGCTCGGCGAGTCCGGCCAGGTGCTCAGCCCCTACTATAAGGACCAGTTCGAGGCCTGGTACAACGGCCGGAGTTTCCCGATGCTTTTCAGTGACTCCGCCGTAGAAAGAGGAACGATCCACCGGCTGTTGCTGGAGCCGGCCAAGTAACCGCGGACGGCAGCGGGGGAATTCTTCCGCCGCGGCAACTCCGCGAGACAAGGATTCATCAAAATGCGGTACGCGAAGTTCGGCCACCTGGCTTTCTTGGCCT
>JALHUF010000536.1 GCA_022866195.1 Terriglobia bacterium | reverse complement strand
TCGCACCCTGGCAGTCAGTTGTGCGCCGCATCAGCCGCTGGAAGAAATCACCACCGCCACGCTCTACCTTCTGCCCGCCGACGAGCAGAGCACGGTGATGACCCGCTCGTTCACCTCCATGCTCCTGGGGCTGCAAGCGCTCGCGGCCGAGTACGCGCAGCAGACGGCGTTTGCGGAGGCGCTGCGCAAGCTGCCCGCCCTGGCCCAGGCGGTTCTGGACCCGCTGCCGACGCGAATTCAAGCCTTCGCGCAAGGGCACGACTTTGCCGACTACGTCTTCCTGGCGCAGGGCCCGCTTTTCGGTTTCGCCAACGAAGCCATGCTCAAGGTGAAGGAGATGTCCTGCTCCTACGCGCAGGCTTATCACACCTTAGAGTTTCGGCACGGCCCGCGGGCGATTGTCAGCCCCCAGATCCTCGCCACCTTCCTGCTTTCCGAAACCGGCTACGAGGCGGAGTGCGAGGTGCTCCAGGAGGTCAAAGGGCTGGGGGGAAACACCCTGGTGGTGACCAACACGGCGGATGTCGGCACGCGTCAAGCCGCGGATTTCCTGGTGGAGCTCAACCTCGACTTGCCCGAATACGCGCGCCTGGCGGCGTATGCGTTCACCGGCCAGTTGCTGGGATATTTCACCGGGCTGAAAAAGGGCTTCGACCCTGACCGACCGCGCCATCTGAGTCGCGTGGTTATTCTCAACGACAAGAATTAGCAGGGGAGCGCAGGACGTGCCTGAATTTGACGTGACCGTGGTGGGTGAGCTGAATCTGGACCTCATTCTCTACGGTCTCCCCGCAGAGCTGGCTCCGGAGCGCGAACTCCTGGCGGACGGGCTGAGCCTGACGCTGGGAAGCTCTTCCGCGATTTTCGCTCACAACCTCGCCGCCCTGGGCAGCCGCGTGGGGTTCATTTCCCGCATCGGCGACGACCCGCTGGGCGCGATCAGTCTGGAAAGGCTGGCCGCCGGGGGCGTGGATGTTTCGCGGGTGCGCAAGGTGAGCGGGCGCACGGCTACGGGGCTGACGGTCATCCTGCCCCGGACGAGTTTCCGCAATATCCTCACGTATCCCGGCACGATGTTCGAAATGTGCTTCGAGGATCTGGACCTCGATTACTTGGCGTCGGCGCGGCACTTCCATCTTTCCTCCTTTTTCCTGCACCGCGCCTTGCGGCCGCGCATCCTGGAACTTTTCCGGCGATTGAAATCCGCCGGCCTGACCGTTTCCCTCGACACAAACGACGATCCCGACGACCGCTGGGATGGCGATCTGCACGAAGTGCTGCACGCGGTGGACGTATTCCTCCCCAACGCCCGCGAGGCAAAAAAAATCGCCGGTACGGATCACCTGGAAGCGGCGGTGGAGCAGCTTGCCCGCATCGTGCCCGTAGTGGCCGTGAAGCTGGGCCCCGAGGGCGCCCTGGCCCGGCGCGGTCGCGAACGATGCACGTCGCCGGCGCTCAGCGTGGAGGTGGTAGATCCCGTGGGGGCAGGCGACAGCTTCGACGCCGGCTTTCTTCACCAGTACGTGCGGGACGCCGACCTCGCCACCTGTTTGGCCTTCGGCAATCTGGCCGGCGCCTTCTCCACCACTCGGCCCGGCGGCACCGAGGCTTTTCGCGAGCGCCAGCATCTGGAGCAGTTCTTGCGCCACCATTGGCGCCCAGCCCAGGAAGCTGGAGATTCCCTGCCCCGAGCGACACCATGATTGACTTTCACACGCACCCGGTCCTGATCCGCGAATTGCTCGAGAAATATCCGAACTACGAGCGCGTGGCGCGGCAGGTCTTCAAGATCGGCAACAACTTCCAACCGCTGGAGACGTTCTTTCTGCAAATGGATGTGGCGGGGATTGAAAAGGCGGTCCTGCTACCCATCGATTGCCGGCGCGCGCGGAAGGATGCGGTCAGCTCGAACGAGCAGGTGGCGGAACTCTGCCGCCGCAGTCCCCGCTTTATCGGCTTCGCCAGCGTGGACCCCTTGAGGAAGGGCGCAGCGCGCGAGCTGGTGCGCGCGGTGAAAGACCTGGGGCTGAAAGGCTTGAAGCTCGATCCGGCCTTGCAGGACTTTCGGCCCAACAACCGCAAGGTGTTTCCCGTCTATGAGGCCGCAGCGGCCTTGGGGATCCCGCTCCTCGTCCATGCCGGTATGAGCTGGGCTCCGGAGACGCCGCTCGAACGCGGGCATCCCCTGCATCTGGAGGAGCCCATCCGCGCTTTCCCCAAGCTGGCGTTCGTGCTGGCGCATTTTGCCTGGCCCTGGGTGTGGGAAGCGACGGCGCTCGCGCTGAAGTACCCGAACGTGTACCTGGATACTTCCGGTCTCTATTACGACAGCCCGAAGGAATTCTTCCAGTTTGTCTTCAGCCGGCAGATTCCCACCACAGTGATCGAGCGCAGCCTGCGGACGAAGATTCTTTTCGGCTCCAATTATCCGCGCGTCGAGATCAAGAACATGGTGCACGCGCTGCGCAGCCTGCCACTCACCGCAGGCTGTCTGAACCTGATCCTCCGCGAGAACGCCGAACGTCTGCTGGGACTGGCAACTGGCAACTGACTACTGGCAACTGACTATGATTATCAAACTTGAACGCGTCAAACTCCAGACTCGCAAGACCGAAGAGGCCATCAACATCACGGCCCAGGTGGACGAAGTGGTCCAGAAGAGCGGCGTGAAGAATGGTCTGGTGAATGTGGTGACCATGCACACCTCTTCGGGCCTGCTGGTGACCGAGGGCATTCCCTGCCTCGAGGAAGATATCCTGACGCATCTGGCCCGCCTCTTCCCGGAGGACGCGGATTACCACCACCGGCGCTACCTCGACTACGACGGCCGCCTCGGCTTCAACGCCGACGCGCACCTGAAGAGCGTCATCGGCGGCATCAGTTGCACTTTTCCGATTGAGAACGGCAAGATCGTGCGCGGCTCCCGCCAGACCATCTACTTCATGGAGTATGACGGCCCGCTGGAGAGGACTTACCTGGTACAGGTCCTGGGTGAGTAGGTAGCCTCCACTGGACAGCCCACAGGTCGCCAGGAATTGCCTGTGAGGTTCTTCCCTGTTTCCTGTCCCCCGTCTCCTATAACCTGGTGACTTCCAGTAGCAGGTGATGAGTGAACTCCGTCGCCAGCCTGGGCTGCGCGCCATCAATCGTGCCCAGGTCCTTCCCGTTCTCGTAGTCGAAGATGCGGTATCTGCCCGGCTGCAAGCCGCGCAGTTCAACTTCACCTTTCCATGGCTTGGCCGGCTCGGGCGCGAAGAACGCATAGTACATCTTCCCGTCCTTCGCGATGGCGTAGCCTTCCGGCACGTCGTAGCCCAGCGTGTAGAGGTTCAAGAAGGTTCCCCGCGCGAGCATCTTGGAGTTATAGAGGTCAATCCATTTCTTCCAGCGCGGTTCCTTGGCAGGCGTCAGGAACACATTCTTGAACGTCGGTCCATAATCCGGCCAGGTGAATTTGGTCCCCAGGACTCCGCCCGTGCCGACGGTGGAGGCAAAATCCGCTCCACTCTCCACATAGTCTTTTCCCACGCGCTGCATGGCGCTGAGTTCAACATGGTCGCCGTAGACCGCCGCCTGCGGGCCCAGCAGTGCCTTATACATCTTGATGCGTCGCCGCACTTGCGCTGCGCCCACCGGGTCCGCCGTGACCGCATGGTCCAGGTAGGGGAGCCAGGCAAAGTTCGGCGTCGTGCCACAGGGGCAAACCTGTGTGACGCTTTCCGGTTTGAGCCGCCGCGTCGTCTCGAAGATCACCTTGAAGACCTCCCCCATCGCTTGCATGGATTCCTGGGGCGACTTGTGGTGATGCTGAGGGTTGTAGCAGTGCGGGACGGTAAAGCACATATCGAGCTTGTGGCCATCAAAATCCCAATCGCGAATGAACTTCTCCGTCAGTTTGCGGTAGTAATCCCGGACCGCGGACAAGGCCGGGCAGAACGCCGCGCGATTCAAGAAGAGGCGCGCGGGCTTCCCCTCTGGGTCGAGGATGAGCCAATCCGGATGCTCTTTCACGATTTGCGCCGGTCGCTTCTGCTGCTCCCGGGCGGCCGGCGTCCGTTCCTCCGGGCCGATGGGCTCCCACACTTGCCCGTCGCTCACTGCCAATGGTAACCACCAGAGCTGTACCTTGATTCCCTGCTTATGAAATTCGCTTAACACCTTCTTTAGGGCATCGCCCGGGAAAGTTTCCGGCCGCGGTTCCCAGTCGCCAAAGTTGTTGAACCAACGATAGTCGAGCGTGGCCCACCTCAGGTTGAGCTCCTTCAGCTTGGGAATCGTCCCCAGCATCTGCGCCGGCGTCACATCCGAGCGATAACCCCAGCCACACCAGTTCGCGCTGAAGTCATCATTTGTAGGGCTGGCCAGCTTCCAACCCTGCCGCTGCATGGCCGTGGAGTACATGCTCAGCGCGGCGTAGTAGTCTCCGGCGTAAACCGCGACAAAGCTGGCGGGTGTCGTGTAAGCCTCATTCGGCTTCAAGGTCGCCGCAACCTCGATGCTTAACCCGGCCGCGACGCGCCCCTCCTTGTCCACTTTGACCGGCATCGAGATCACGTGCGGCAAAGTCTCCAAATGCCCGATAGCGACTCCAACCGAGCCGGTCCAGAACGCGACCACGGGAATACCGCCGCCCGCACCACTGGGTGAGATTGCGCCCATGACATTCGGCCGGGAGAAATTCTTGGAAAGGCGCACCACCTCGTCCTTGCCCCACTCGTTGCTGGATCCCTGAAAGGACCAGAGGTCATAGGGAGGAGATTTGGAATCCGCCAAGGACGCATTCAAACGACGGCTCTGAGTGACGATGACACCAATCTTCAAGTCTTCGGAACCTGTGTTCCTGTAGGCTACCGTGGTCAGGGCCAGGTTGGGGAAGTCGTCATAGACCTCGAGCGTGAGCGTTTTCGCGATGCTGAGTCCTCCGGCTGCGCTGGCTCGCCCGCTGATCTCAATTCTCTTCCCTCGCGGACCTAACTTTCCCTGCGCGGCCGAAACCTTGGCATGGTCAAGGTCGAAGTCGAAATCACGAATCTCCTTGCCGCCCGCCACCACGTAGTCGCCCCAGGCCTCGCGTTCGCGCTTGGGCTCATCGAGCGTCAAGCGCTTCCCATCCTTCAACAAGTAGGCCTGCACATCACCCCAGGGAAACACGTCAAACTCCGCCGTCGGAGTCTTGATGACCAGCGGCCCGCCGGGCTTTGCCGTGACGACGATTGCCGAGGGTGCTGCCTCCTCCCGCTTCGCAACCTTCTCCTGGGCGCATCCGGTGAGCACCAGAATCCAGGCCAGCACCGCGAGCGGCAACCTCCAGCTTCCCTTTCTTTTAACTCGGTTTTCCGCTTTGCATTGTCGGCGCATTAGCAACCTCCGCTTGCCCTCGTTCGTCATGTCAGGCAGCCCCGGAATCCAGGGGAAATAAGACAGGCCCCGGAACGCATACCCCCGGGACCTGCCTAAACACTCTGTACATCCTCCGCTAGAGCTTGCTCACTTCCAGCAGCAGGTGATGAGTAAACTCCGTGCTGAGCTTGGGACTGGCCTGCCCAGGCAGACTGGCCCGCCCAGGCGGGCTGGCCGCGTCAATCGTGCCCAAGTCTTTCCCGTTATCGTAGTCGAAGACGCGGTATTTGCCCGGTTGCAACCCGCGCAGTTCCACCTGGCCCTTCCACGGCTGGGCCGGCTCCGGCGCGAAGAACGCATAGTACATCTTCCCGTCCTTCGCGATGGCGTAGCCTTCCGGCACGTCGTAACCCAGCGTGTAGAGGTTCAAGAAGGTTCCCCGCGAGAGCATTTTTGCGTTGTAGATCGCGGTCCACTTCTTCCAGTGAACTTCCTTCTCGGGCGTCAGGTAAACGTTCTTGAACTTGGCGCCGTAGTCCGGCCAAACGAATTTCGTGCCCACTACCCCGCCGGTCCCGATGGTGGAGGCGAAATCCTTTCCCACCTCCGCGTAACTGCCCGCCGCGCGCGGCATATCCGTGAGTTCAACGTGGTCGCCGTAAACCGCCGCCTGGGGACCCAGCAACGCCTTATACATCTTGATGCGTCGCCGCACCTGCATCGCTCCCACCGGGTCGGCCGTGACCGCCTGATCGAGGTACGCGAGCCAGACAAGGTTGGGCGGGGTGCCGCAGGGACAGCTTTGGGTAACGCTCTCCGGCTTGAGCTGCCGCGTGGTTTGGAAGATGGCCTTGTAAACCTCACCCATCGCGTTGATGGATTCCGCGGGCGACTTGTGGTGATGCTTGGGGTTGTAGCAGGCCGGGACGGTGAAAATGTTATCCAGCTTGTGGCCGTCAAAGCCCCAGTCGCGAATGAATTTCTCCGTCAGCCGCTTGTGATATTCCTGCACTTCCGGCAACGCCGGGCACAGCGCCGCCAGGCCGCGGGCCATGCGCGCATGCTTACCGTTCGCGTCGAGAATCAGCCAGTCGGGATGCTGCGCGACGACTTGAGCTGTCACGTAGCGATGTGACTCGTACTTCCCTTGGCCGTCCTCGACGCCAATCGGCAGCCACCAGATTTGCGCCAGGATTCCCTGCTGGTGGAAGTCGTCCACCATCTTCTTGATGGCGTCGCCGGGGAAGGTATCCGGGCGCGGCTCCCAGTCGCCGTAGTTCTCAAACCAGCGGTCGTCGAGCGTGGCCCACTTGATGCCCAGTTCCTTGAGCTTGGGCACGGTGCCCAGCATCTCGGCCGGCGTCACGTCAAACTCGTAGCCCCAGCCGCACCAACTCATGTTGTAATCCTCGTTGGTCGGCTTGGGGAGCGTCCAACCCTCGCGCTGCAACGCGCTGGAATAGAGATGCAAGGGCTCATAGAAATCGCCGGCGTAAACCGCCACAAAACTGCGCGGCGTGGAAAAGGCCTCTCCCGGCTTCAGCGTGATCTTCGGTTCCAGCTCCAAGGATGCCTCGACGCGCTCGTCGGGCCCGACCTTGACAGGAAGAGAAAGCACTAAGGGCAGCGTTTCGACGTGCCCGATGGCTTCGCCCACGGTCGCCGTCCAAAACGCCACCACCGGGATTCCGCCGCCCAGCCCCCGGCGATTTATGGCCCCCATGAGATTCGGCTGCGAGAAATTCCGGGAGAGGTTGATGACGTCATCCCGGCCCCAGTCGTAGCTGGAGCCTTGAAATGACCAGAGGCGGTAAGGGGGCGACTTGGGATCGGCCAGCGCCGCGTTCAAGCGGTGTCGCTGCTCCACAACGCGATCGAGCTTGAAATCCGCAGTGCCAGCATTTTTATACGCCACCGTGGTCAGCGCCAGGTTGGGAAAGTCGTCATAGACTTCCACGGCGAGCGTTTTTTCGATTCCCGCCGCTTCTTCCGCCGGGCTGCGCCCTGCGATCTCCACCCTCTTTCCTCGCGCTCCCAGTTTGCCGTGAGCTTCCGACACCTGGACGTGATCAAAATCGAGGGCAAAGTCGCGGATTTCCTTGCCGCCGCTGGCGAGATAGCCTCCCGCCGACGCCGTTCCGGGCTCCGGCTCATCCAACGTGAGCCGCTTGCCGTCCTTGAGCAAGTAAGCCTGGATGTAGCCGGAAGGCAGAATTTCAAACTCTGCCGCCTGCGTCTTGAGCAGCACCGGCCCGCCCGGATTCACCGTTACGGCCACCGCGGAGGGCAAAGCTTGCTCCGCGGGCGGCGCCGCAGACTGCCCGCAACTCGTCACACCCAGGAGGCTTGCGACGAGTACGACCAGACACACCTGCGGCCAGGAACAAATCGTTAGAAGTCTGAGTTTCGAATGCCTTTTCATCCGACACCTCCTCATTTCGCCGCCAGTCCTTTGAACTGGCTGTAGACGTTCTCGGCATTGCGATGATAGACCTTCTCCAACACCTCGTCCGGCAATTCCAGCCCGTAGATCTTCCACCGGCCCTGTTCCGGAGCGGCCCAGTAGTCGAAGTACTCGTCGGCAGTCTCCAGCCAGCGGAAGTGATTGCGATACATTTCCTCACTCACCGAGAAGTCTGTCCCGAAAAGAATGCGATCCTGGTACTCCAGGAAAAACCTTCGGGCCCGCCGCGGCTGACGGCCCAGCTCGGCCACCCGCGCGCCGATTTCCACCATCACGTTCGGATGTTGGTTGAGCATATCGGAAACGTAATCAAGATCCTCCGGCCAATTCCCTACGTGCAAGGAAATGAACGTGGTGTTGGGATGCTGGGCAAACATGCGATCGCGCGCCGCGAGGATGGATTCTTTGCTGGGGAATTTCGGGCCGTAGAAACTCCAGTCCGGATTATCGATCAGCTCCTCATAACGTTCGTTCGTGCCATCCACCGGATGAAAGAACGCCTCCGGGTCGGTGACGTGGATCGCTACCGGGATGCCCAGTCGTCCGCATTCTTCCCAGATGGGAGCCAGGCGCGGGTCGTCCACCGTGAGGAGTTTCCCGGACTTGTAACGGACTTTGAGGCCCAGCTCTTTGGTGATCTTCAGCCCGCGCGCCCCGCGCGCCACCGCATCGCGAATCTGCCTGACCATCTGCTCGCCGAAGTCGGGAGCATCCAGATTGGTCCAGTCCAGTTGCGTGAAGACCAGGAAGCGGTCGGGATAAGGCTTCACCATCTGGTCCACGACCTTCTGCAAGGCGTCGCCCCAGGCGCCGGTGAGGATCACGATCCTCTGAATGTTGCAGTGGTCCATCAATTCGATCAATCTCGCTGCCGGGATGCGCTCCCGGTCCGGAGTCCTGGCATCATTGACGTGACTATGAACGTCAATGACCGGAAAGCGCGCGCGATAGACGTTGTGGACGGGAGCATGCAGCATCGATTGCGGCTTGAAATCGCGCAGCAGCAAGGTCTTCTTCTGCTCCGCCTCTTCCGGCGTTCGGGCCTGGCTTTGCGCCCATACGGTACCGGCCAGAGCCAGCAGCGCTACGCTCACCCATGAAACCCACCTGCCCGTTCCGATTTTTCGCATGACCTCATCTCCGCAAGATATCTCTCCGCGCAAGGCGCCGCCCCTCAGGCGCGCAGGCCCAGCAGCTGCTCGGCGTTCGCGTAATAGACCTTGCGCAGAATGGTTGCCGGCAGGCCGAGGCCGTAAATCCTCCCTCGCCCCTGGGGAGGAATCGGCGCCGGCGCGTAATCGAAGTATTCATCCTCGGTTTCCAGGAACCGGAAATAGATTTCGTAGAGTTCCTCTCCGAAGATCTGCTGGGGAGTCTCCACCCCGTGGGGCACCGCATCGGTGCCGAAGAGGATGCGGTCCTGGTGCCGGTCGAAGAGCTTGCGCGCGGCGCGCGGCTGGCGGCCGAGTTCGCCAATGCGCGCTGCCAGCTCCACGTGCAGGTTGGGGTAGCGGTCCAGGCTCTCGGACACGCTGGCCAAGTTTTCAGCATTGTGCCCGATGTGCAGGGCGATGAACTGCGTCTGGGGATGGCGCGCCACCACGCGGTTGAAGGCTTCCAGCAGCTCCTGAAAGCTCGGGAAGTCCTGGTCATAGAACGACCAGTCGGGGTGATGGTTGAGTTCCTCGAAGCGCTCGTTGAAACGGTCGATGGGAAGGAAGAACGCCTCGGGGTCGGCCACGTGAATGGCCACCGGCATCTTGAGAGCGCCGCAGGCTTCCCACATGGCGTCCAGCCGGCGATCGTCCACTTTCACCAAAGTCCCGGTGGTGATGCCCTCGCGCAAGTAAAGACCCAGCGTCTTGGTGACCTTCAAGCCGTGCGCGCCAGCGCGGTGTGCCCGGGTAAGCTCGTCGGCTTGATACTGACTGTAACCGGGCTCGTTTAACCGGCTCCACTGGGGCTCCGTGAAAACCAGGAACCTCTCCGGATGAGGCGTCTGGTATTTGCGCATCGCCTCCGCGAGCCCTGGGCCGAATCCCCCCGTGAGGTTGACCAACATTCGCAGGTTCTTGGCATCCATTACCCTCAACACTTCTTCCGGCTCGGCAAGGAAATGGACCTTCTCGCCTTCTGCCGCCTTCCTCCAGCCGGGCGCAAAAGAGAGATGGGTATGAACGTCAATAACGGGATAGCGCGCGCGAGGTACCTTCGTCTCTGGGACGTGCAGCATACTGCGGGGCTGGAACTCGGTCAGGTCAAGAGGCCGCTTGCCCTTGGGAGTCTCCTCCAGGCCCGCGTCCTTAGCCGGACAGGAAGCCGCGGCCTTCCCTGCCACAAGAGCGGCGCTAACCGCTCCCAGCAACTGCCTCCGATTCACCTTGCGCATAAGACCTCCTGGTCCATAAGGATGGTGCTCTCCCACACCTGCGAATAGCAATGGGAGCCCATAACTACTACTTTTTTCGTTTCTTTTCAATGCGCCGCGGAAATCGTTGCTTTCGATTTCGGCTGCCATTTTTTGCTGGCGCGGTGGCGACCGGCGCGCGGCCTGGTTTGGGGCTTGGTATGCGCCCTTGAGGTGAGACAACGAGTGGGTAGCGCGAACCTGACTTGTAGGTCCGCGGTTCGTTCAAGTCGAGCGTGTAGTGCAGAGTCCGTGCTTTTTGAACTCTGCGGTTCATTCCATCAGGAGCGCCGCAGAGTTTCTGAGACGCGACACTGTGCGCCTCCTGCTCCGGGTTGATCACCCCCGACTTGGGACTTGCGGAAGGCCGATGCGCCGAAGGAGGTCTTGAAAGCGCGGCGAGCTATGCAGAGGCGCGTGTCTCCTACGGTTCAGATAAGTGACCAATCCCAGCCGCTCTTCATACAGTTTCTCCAAGATTCTTAGCGCCTCATCTTCTTGCCCGAGGTAACCGTGCACGGCTGACAGCACAAAACCCGCAACGTCGGACCGAGATTCGCGCTCAAGCTCATGTGCGATTTCTAACGCTTTTTCTCGATGGCCGGCGTAGGCGTGCACCAGAGCCCGGTAAGCTCGCGTGGCCGGGCTGTCCGCTACCCTGGCCAGCACGCTCAGCGCTTCTTCGTGCCTGCCCTGGGCGCTGCACGCGGCGGCGAGAAGATACGCAGCATAATCGAAGTCAGGGTTCAGCTCGAGGGCCTTCTGGAATTGTTCCGCGGCCTCAGCGTATCGGCCGCTTTCGTAGAGCGCATATCCGAGCCTGAAAATGGCGTCGATAGAAAGCGGATCCAGTTGAACTGCCGTCTGGGCCTCGGCCATCGCCTCATCATAGCGGCCCATGACCAGATACCAGTCGGCATAACCCCAGTGCGCGTCAGAGGAGCTGGGACTTATTTGAATCGCTCGCCTATATTCCTTTTCCGCTCCCGGCCAGTCCCACTCGAAATAAAGAAG
>JALHUF010000535.1 GCA_022866195.1 Terriglobia bacterium | reverse complement strand
TCTTCAAGGTCAACGCGAAAACCGGGGAGAGCGCGCGGCTGACAGACAACAATGATTGGATTCAAAGCTTGGAGGTCTCGCCCGACGGCAAATGGGCCGTGGCCGTGCACCAGCGCAGTTTGAGCTACGAGTTCGACGAGAAAGTGAAGCCCGTCACCTTCCTCTACGATCTCGCGACGGGCGCAGGTAAACCGATCTTCGCCGACGGGATTGATCAGCCACAGTTGCGTCTTGGAAAGCTCGCCCGCCGCCGGAGTCTCTTTGCCCGGTGGCTTGGGCAGCGGGCGATCGCTGAGGAACGCCAGGAGCTTCCCGTCTCGTGACCAGCGTGGGTTGGTATCCTTGTTCGGCCCGCGCGTCAGTTGGATTTCCTGCTTCTCCGTGAGGCTCGAGAGATAGAGGTTCGAAACCATCTCGTCCTTGTCGGCGTCGGGCACCTGCTTCACCCACACCACCCACTGGCTGTCGGGCGAGATGCGAAATTGCTCGGCACGCTCCGGCGCGATCATGTCCTCCACCGACCACGGAGTGTCCTTGGCCGCGCCAGCAGCCCCGCCGGGCGGGGTCACAGACTGTCCAAACGTCGGCGGAACGCCAAAAGACAGAATCACCAGGATCAGAACCGCGTATGCCCATCGCTCTTTCATATTCGTCTCCTTACCGGAACGGTAGAACCTGCGGGCGCAAGGACAGCGATTGTACAATTGTTGGCCGCGAACGCGTAACGCAAGATTCGCTGAGGCAGCGCCGCAGGCGTGGGAAACCGAGGCCGGCCTCAGCTATCTTTTCCCTCCTCCTGGCCTTGCGTTAAACGAGTCATGGGACTACACTCGCCAGTGATGCGCGAGCGCCGCGAAGTTACCCGGTACCGGTTTGGGCTGGTGGGCAGGTTGCACCAGGCCGGGGAAGGGGCTGGTACGAATGTCGTAGTTCGGGATATCGGCACCCTCGGCTGTGCACTCGAGCACGCGGAGGGTATGAGTGTCGGCAAAAGATGTGAGTTGTACATTGACTGGCAGGGCACGCTGCTGGGATTCGAAGCACAGGTTGTCTGGAAAGATGCGGAAGGAAGAGCGGGGCTGAAGTTTCTCTCGGTAGATAAGGACACCCAGGAGCGTTTGGGCGAGCTTTGCGCCGCACTGCGCGCCCAGATGTCCTCGGCTCGTCAGCTGAAAGAAGCGGAGACGGGCAGGTTCCTCCCGGACTCCGCGACAACGGCGCCGCTGGCGCCTCCTGCGTTCCCACTTGCGGCAGCGCCATCGCCGGCACCCCGGTTGGCGCCGCAGCGCGAGCGCCGTCAAGTTCCCCGTTATGTTAGCGAGCTGCGTGTCCGCGTCTCGAACCTCGCCACCGGAGCCACCTCGCGCGTCGCCCTGGTCACCCTCTCCGTCTTGGGCGGCTGCCTCGAAGGCCCACAGCTTCCCGAGGCTGGTCAGAAATGTGAGTTGGATACCGAATGGGAAAGCAAGCGCTTGCTGATCCAGGGTGACGTGGTCTGGAAAGGCAGAGAACAGGCGGGCGTCAAGTTCGCCTCCCTTCCCGAGGCCGCGGAGAAACTGCTCAGGCAAATCTGCGCCAGTTTGAGGCTTCAGCCTCTCGCCCCCCTACCCCCAGGCCCAATCTCACCCTTGAGATGATAGCGGGAAATCTGGCATACCGAAGGCCTGGGGCGCGCTCTGTGCGCCTTGGAGTGTGGGAGCTTGTGCGCTCGCTTCATTCTCAGCCGAAGCGCTGCTTCGCCCTCTGAAGGCGGCGGCAGAGCCGCCGCACTCCAAACGTGGCGGCACGAACCCGCCAGCAGTGCAATGCTCTTCAATCGAAAATCCAAAACCGCAAACCGAAAATCGAAACTCGAAATTAGCCGCTGGCCCGCTCTGCGATCGGGGGTCAATCGCCCGATGACCCGATCAATCAATGGCCCGATCCCCTCGTCCCCTAGCCCCTGCTCTTCTCGTCATTCGTCACTTGCCCCTCGACTTCGCGCGGGGTTATGAACTTGCCGAAGGGTCGCTCGTCACTACTCTCGGCTAGTGCTTCTGTTTCCACAGCTCGCGGTAGTTCGTCAAGCGGATGCCCTTTTTGAGAATCATGGACTTCACTTCCAGGCTGGTCAGCACCTTTAGTTCTTCCGCGCGATGCAGGCCGACGCCTCCCTCCACGAAAATGTCTTCGGGGGCGGTATGAATGAGGGCGCGCTGTTCCGGTGAATCGATTCCGACGTGGCACACCCACAACCACAAGCCCGGACCCAGACCTTCCAGAATCTCCACCGCGCGTTTCTTTTTCTGCTCCACCGGCGTTGAGTAGACGCTTTCCATGCTCTTCTCGCCCATGTGGGAGGAAATGGGCAGATCATAGTCGCGCGCAATTTTCCTAATCAGCGCCTCGAGTCCTGGATAATCCGACAGTTCGACGTAATGGGTATCGAGGTATTGGACGTTCACGCCCTTGCGCTTGGCCAGGTCGATCTGGGCCCGCAACTCGGCGTCGATCTCCGCGAGTTTCGGCTGGTGGCGGAACAGCTCGCCGGGAGAAGCATAGAGAAACCCGTCGGCATCCACCAAGGATCGGACTTTGTCCCAGGGGAGGACGGGCCGCCACCGGTAACCGCGCCACTCGCCCACCAGGCACAGGTGACCCCCCACGCACCAGCCCGGATTTCTGCCCGCCAGCTCCGCGGCGGCTTCAAACCAGGGGGCCGGCACGATGATGGCCGTGCACGTCATGACCCCTTCGTTCATCGCCTTTTCGGCCGCGACCAGAGAGCCTTGGGTCATTCCCAGGTCGTCGCCGCGAATGATTAGTTGTATCTCTTGGGCTTCAGAGGCCACCGGCGCCAGCAGCACAAGCGCAAGAAGGCCAAGGGCAATGGCCCCCAGAGCCGGCACTCGATTCTTCATCGCGAGATCTCCTTCCTTTCTGCAATACTTCCCCACCAGGCCCAGCTTCGCGCAGTATAACAGGTAGCGCAACGCTCGTAGCCCAAGCGTTGCGGCTTTCGGGTGACG
>JALHUF010000534.1 GCA_022866195.1 Terriglobia bacterium | reverse complement strand
TGTCGAGCACTTCGTATTCGATGCCGATGCGGCTTCCGGCTTCCGCGGCTTCGGCGCGGCGGCGCTGGGCCAGCGCTCCCCCGCCCTGCACGTAGTGGCCGGCATCGCCGTTGGTCAAGGAGACGAACTTCACCAGGTGGCCGGCGGCGGCATACTTGGCGGCTAATCCCCCGGCCCTTGCGTCGCAATCGTCGGGATGCGCCCCGAAGGCAATCACCCGCAGCTTGGCATAGTCTTGCGCCATGAGCGGCGAAGCCAGAATCAACAGCACTGCCAAAATCCGCGCCATCACTCCTACCTCCCCGACAAGAATGGCAGGAGTCTTATCGTCTACGCACTCGGATGTCAAGCGCCGCGCCGGGCAAAAGCCGGAGGGGCGCGTAGAACGCTCCTCCGCGCGCAGACAGGGAGGTACCAAATCGGACCATCAGGACTTCGGCTTCTCCGCCTCGGTCTTGGGAGCCAACGTGTAGTTGACGGTGATCGTGGTTTTGAATTCGACTCCCAAGGGTTTATACCGCCACTGCCGGACGGCGGGGAGTGCGCGCTGATCCCGCCAGCTGCGCTATACTGAAGCCATGGCGAAGGCCAGTGCCGGGCTAGTGATGTACCGCGTGCGGGGCGCGCACCTTGAAGTGCTCCTCGTTCACCCCGGCGGGCCTCTCTGGGCGAAGAAGGATCTGGGTGCCTGGAGCATCCCGAAGGGTGAAGTCAGTCTGGAGGACGATGAGTTATCTACGGCGAAGCGAGAATTCGAGGAAGAAACGGGCCTCTGCCCGCAGGGCGAATTCCTGCCCCTCGGGAAGATCACGCAGAAGAGCGGCAAGACCGTCCGCGCCTGGGCGTTTGCGGGCGACTGCGACCCGGCCGCCCTCCGCAGCAATACCTTCAGCATGGAATGGCCGCCGCATTCGGGGAAAAAGCAGGAGTTTCCGGAAATCGATCGCGCTGCCTTCTTCTCCCTCGCTGAGGCGAAGGAGAAAATCAATCCTGCCCAGATAGGGCTGCTCGAGGAACTTGCGCGGCGCCTTTCAATCCGCCCGCGTGGCTGAAGGACATCCCTCCCCTTGCCCGCGGAGATAGGTGAACCTGTTTTCTCTTGACCGCGCAGGTCAACGCGAAAAAACCACGGTGGGGACCCGTTACGGTTTAGGTGGATTGTGCGACAGACCGGAGTTAGAGGCGTCGAGCGTGCGGTTGACTACGAAGACTAACTCGCTGCCGGCAAGCAGGATGATTTCCTTTTGGTGCTTGAAAAGGTTGTACAGCAAGGCTGTGCCCGCTCCAATGCCGGCGCCGTACAAGATATCCCCGCCCAGGCCCGGGCCGCCGCAGTTCCCGTAATAACGGCACTCGATCTCCTGCCCCATGCCGACCGTGGCGCCCGCCCCCGCGCCGATGGCGGCGCCCATGGCCGCGTCCTTCGCCGCATCTTTCTTGCTCTTGCCACAGCCAACAATCGTGCCTTCCTCATCATTCGCCGTACTGCCGCAGATGCCGCCCTTGGTATCTTCCAGCGTGCTGGAGAGTCGGATTTCCTGCTCCTCCGGGGTGGTGATGGAATCGAGCACGATCCGCATCTGGGCCTTGCGCTTGATGCGTCCCGCCGGCTTCAGAAAGGCCACGTGACCGCTCACCAGGCTTCCCTCGGGCACAATCGTCTCCTGCCCGGAGAGGACGTCCTGGAGCACCAGGCCGGAGAAGGTATCGCCCACCTTGTTCGTCTTGGAGGTAATCGTGGTCTGTAGCTTGACGTGCAGGATGGTGCCGGGAGGGATGGTGGTACGCTCCGCGGCGCGCAGCGAAGGGTCTCGGCAGTTTCTTCGCATAATGCAGGGATTCTTCGTCCGTCGGCCGACGGACTCAGAATGACATCTCCCAGAGCGGGTAGC
>JALHUF010000533.1 GCA_022866195.1 Terriglobia bacterium | reverse complement strand
TTTCCCAGACTTGCTACTGAGTCTCATCAAGCTCGCTCTCCGGCTGCCGTCAGGCATTCTACCCCAAGCCTGCTTATGACCCAAGCGATGGGGCTTGTCCGAGGTTGGGCGTTGCTGGCCTGGGCGACGTACAAGCTTCTGATTCCCAGCTTATGGCGGGGCGAAAAGAAGATGGCGCTACCCCCAGGATTGGGGATAGCGCCACCAGATAATGTAAGACCTCAGGTCAGAACTCGAATCTTCCCGCGAGCTGGATGTTTCGCGGGCTGCTAACGGTCATGTTCCACATGCCAAACAACGGGCTGGAGATGTCGGTATAGAAAGCGGTGTTTCCGAAGCACTGGTTCGAGCAGGTGAACGTATGCCAGTTCCAGATATTGAAGACTTCGGCGCGGATCTGGAAATTCACCCGCTCCGTGATCTTGGTGTCTTTGATGAGCCCGACGTTATGGCCGTGGAAACCGAAACCCCGCAGGTTGCTGATTCGCGGTCCCTGCCCGTAGTAGCCAAAGGCTTCGAAGCCCGACAGAGGCTCAAAGGCTGCACTGTTGAACAGGGGCCGATTAGGATCGAAGGTGCCTTTGCCCTGAGCCCACGGATAGGCCCCCGGAATGACTGCCGGAATGCAAGACAGGCGGAATTCCCCTGGGACGTTGCACGTGCCAGAGCGGAAGAAGAAGGGACTCCCGGAAGTCACCCGGAAGAGATTGCTCGTTGACCAGCCACCCACCAGCTTGTTCACCACGCCGCCGGTGTTCAAGAACCGCTTACCCCGCCCAAAGGGCAGTTCATACACCAAGGAGAGCGACAGGGTCTGCGGTACATCCTCCACAGCGAGGCCCTTGTTGCGTTGCCGCTCAAAGGGAGAAATCACGCCGTGGGCTCCGCTCCAGGTCATGGCGTCTGATTGCGTCTGATCCGCGCTGCCCAGCGTCTTGGAGAGGGTGTACGACGCCAGCAGGAACGTGCCTTGCACGAAGCGCTTTTCGGCCTTGACCTGGAAAGAATGGTAGGTCGAACTGGCCGCGTTTTCGTTCAGCCCTCTGAGCGAGCTGCAGTATTGGGGATACGGCAAGAGCGCCTGAGCCAGCGAAGGTGCGCAGCCCAGTTGGTCGATCCAGCCGGCGTAAGGAACCGACACACCCTGGATGGTGGTCTGTTCGTCCGGAAACTCCTCGAGGAGTGCTTCCCCGTACTGTGTGAGGAGCTTGGGATCAAGAGCGTTGAGCGGGGCGATCGTGGAGGGCAAACGCGTGCCTTTGTTTCCTACATAGGCACCACTCAGCGTGAAGTTAGTGCCGAACTGATGTTCGATGCTCAGGTTCCACTGCTGAGCGTAGGAGCGACGGTTGGCATCGAAGGGCTTGTACTGAAGGTCCTGCCCGTTGCGGTAAGACGCATCGATGAAGGGTGGCAGCGTGAACTGGTCTATGGGGAACCCTTCGCTCAGAATCATCGCGGGCGCCAGTCCACCCGTCGTACTGGAGACGCCAAAGTTGGCATTGAAGCCGTCCAGCGAAATGCTCGACTCCCAGCCGGGGTAGAAGGCCTGGGTGTAAAAGAGACCGTAACCAGTCCGAACCACGGTCTTGGGCGTGACACTGTATGCGATACCCAGGCGGGGCGCGAAGCCTCCCCACCAGGTGTTCTCGGGGTGCCGCCGGCCAAAGGCTGCCGATCCCCAGGACTCTCCCGTGATCAGGTCCTTGGTTCCGGCAAAGGCCAGCCGGCCCGGCCTGCCTCCAGCGCCCGGGTTGGCCCCGAGAGGATCGAAGAAGGAGTGATGGTCGTACAACTCAGTGGCAGGGGTCATCGTATCCCAGCGCACACCGTAGTTGATGCTGAGTTTAGGCGTAGCCTTCCACGTGTCCCCCACATGGAAGATGTAGTAGTTGGAACGGGGATACCGAGCCGCAATCGTAGTGTGAGTGACGTTGGCGTTGTCAACCATTTCCAGCAGGAAGCTCGCCACCGAGTTGCCGCTGGTGACCCCATATAACCCCGTGGTCCCGGAGGAAAAGCCGAAGTAGCCTCCGCCGCCCACGCGGTTGCGGATGTTCTGGGCCAGGCTGCGGTACTCTCCCCCGAACTTAATGGTGTGCTTGCCCTTCACCCAGGTCAGCGTGTCCATGAAGATGTAGGTCTGCCGGGTGGTGCGGTTGGGCGCGGCGGGGCCATTCCCTTGGCCATAGCTACTGTAGTCATAGAGTTCGACGACCGGCATATTGTTAGCGGGATCGACGTCTGCAACCGTTCCCGTAATTCGCGGCAGCGCATCGGGCGCCTTTAACCAGTTGATGCCACCGTAGCCCTCATTCCGGTCGAGATAACCGAAACCGAAGTGGTTGAGCAAAGTGGGAGTGAAGGTGTGGTCCCACCGCGCGCGATCCACAAACGAGAACTGGGGCGCGGTATATGTCTCGTTAGCGATCTGGACGGGCAACAATGTGTCCAGATAGGGAGGCGCACCCTGATACCATATCGTGACACTGACGTGATCTTTGTCGCCGATGTACTGGTCCCCGCGGAACATCAGGTAGTTGGCAGTGGTAACCGTAACTTCCTGCCGCGGTTTAGGCACGGCGTAGTTACTCAGAGGAATGCCGTACGGCGTGTCGCGGTTGGGCGGGGGTATGTACTGGAGCCACTGAGGGGCCATGCTGTCCGCAATATCCCATCCAGTAACGGGGTCAATGTATCTGTTTGGGCCTTGCGTGCAGATGACATTAGGCGTGTTGCCATCACAGCCCATGAACTGGGTGCGGGTGAGGTTGGAAGCCACCCAGCCTAAGGCGGGATCGATCATGGTAGTCGTGCGCGGATCGTAAATGGGAATTAACGCGCCGGTATCTGCATTGCGCCAGTCGCTGAAATCACCGTCCCGGTTCTTCATGCTGGGTACGGAAATGGTCGGAGCTGACACACCGCCCGACCGGCGGAACCCCTCGAGGTTCAGGTAGAAATAGCTCTTCTTCTTGCCCGTATTGAACCAGGGGATGTTCCTGCCGCCCGGTAGCTTGAACGGACCGCCCAGGAACCCACCGAAGTCGTGCTCCAGATCTGGGGGGCGGCCGGCACGGCCGAACTGGCGGGCATTCAGCCCCGTGGTGCGGTAGTATTCGTACAGCCCGCCGTGAAAGTTGGCGCCGCCCGACTTGCTCTCCACCACAATCTGCCCAGAGAGACTGGAGCCGTATTCGGGCGCGTAACTTGAGGTCAGCACGCGCAGCTCGCTTACCATATCCGGGGTCATGGGGAAGTCCGAGTAGACAGAAATCATCCCGGTTTGGTTCATCATGCCCTGCTGCATGCTGGCGCCGTCCATGACGGCCTCGTCGCCGGTTTGCAGGCCGCCATTGATGCGTGCGTCGAAGGGGTTATCCCCGCTTCCGGTCGATACGCCTGGCATCAGGATCGCGAACGATGCGGCCGAACGGACCGTCCCGGACACCAGAATGGGGAGTTCCTTCAGGGTATTTGGCGAAATACCCACTTCCACCTCCGCGCTGTCGTACTTGAGGGGCGAGGCAGCCGCCGTGACCTCGATGGTTTGGACGCTGGGGCCTAGCTCCAGCTTCACGTCCACGCGCACCGACTGCTGGATGCCTACCTCGACACCTTTCTGTACGACGTCGCGGAACCCCGGGGCCGAGGCCTTCAGTTCGTAGATCCCCGGCCGCAAGTTCGGAAACGAGTAAAGGCCGGTCGAGCCGGTCGTGACCCTGGCCGAAGTTCCCGTGGCCACCAGGGTGAGCGTTATCTCGGCATTAGGCACCACGGCTCCGCTGGGGTCCGTCACCGTCCCGCTGACCGTAGAAGTGAAGCTTTGCGCCCAACAAAAAGCGGGCAGGACCATTGCTAGCAAAAGATAAAACACCCGGGTTCTGGCACTTCTCACTGCCATTGGAACCTCCTAGTAACCCTATACGCCCGACGCTTCGGGGAGAGCTGATTAATGCCTCTGGTTGGGAGCCCGGTGTGGGCTCGTTAATGCAAACGGGGCGCCGCCGGTCGAGGGCAAAGCCCCGTCCTTTCCTTTCGTTTCGGTTCATTTGCTTTCTAGCACGTGCGCCTGTGCTTGTCAAGCGAAATCTGCCGTCTTTGCAGCGCACAACTAATACGTTTCTAGGTTCTGTTTACTGCCGATCCTGCGCGCTCACTCCGCCTCTCGGAATGCCGGCGATGGGCCGGAGGGGTAGCGGAGCGTTGCTTGCGTCTGTGATGTGCGGCTCAGGCGGAATCGGCAGGGTCCCGGAACGGTCCAGATACCTAGTGCCGTTCCAACTTGATTTCCCCATTTGGGCAGCTGCATTTTGCACAGCCCAAAAGACAGACCTCGGCAGAAACCTTGGCCAGAATAAGTTGGAACGGCACTAGTCAGAGGGCGGGCGCACCTCGATGATGCGGTAGAACTCCTTAACCTTCTCAGCCTTTTTCTTCTTGAGCTCCTCGAATGCCTGGCTTTGCGCGGCGGCGCGCGGATCGCGCGTGCGTGAATACAGCATCGTCAGATAGAGGGTGGCTTGATAGTGTTCGGGCTCCAACGCCAGCGCCTTGGTTAAAGCCTGTTCCGCCTTCGGATATTCTTTCTGTTTCAGGTGGAGGTACCCAAGCTCGGCGTAGGCCCCGGCGAAATCGGGCGCAAGCTTGAGGCTTTGCTCTATCTCCTGATACGCCGCGGCGAGATTTCCCTCCTGGCTGGCCAGCCGCGCCAGCAGGTAATGGGAAGAGGCCGCAGTCTCCGGGCGCTTCGCCGTCGCCGCCAGCTCCTGGCGAGCCAGTTCCGGCTCGTGACTATAGAAGTAGGCGGTGCCTAACGCCAGCTTTCCCCGGATATCTTCAGGCTTCAACTCGCAGTACTTCCGGAAATACTTCACGGCCTCGCGGTGCTGGGTCTTCTGTTCTGCCGCGACTCCCATCGCATAGTTGTAGTAGGGATTCTCGGGGTTCAGGGCCACGGCCTGTCTGAGAGACCGATAAGCCTCCTCAATCAGATTCATTTCGCTGCACACCACGCCGAAGAAAAAGTGGATGGAGGCCCGCTGAGGTTCCAGAGCGCGGGCGTGCGCGAGATAGCTGAGCGCACCCTCGAAGTCCTTTTGCTTTTCGGCCACGCGCGCCAACTCCATAAGGATAGGGACCGTGTCGGGGTCTGGCTCGGCCGCCCTTAACAGAGTCTCACGGGCTTCGGTTAGCTTGCCTTCCTGGCCGTAGATTATGCCCAGCTGGAAGAGGGCATTGGAAGACGCCAACCCTCGCCGGTCCAAAGCCCGGAGGAGTTGTACGGCCAGGGCTTGAGCCCCATGCTTCGCCAAGACGGGGAGAATCGAAAGCACCTCCGCCTCGGTTAGATCCGTGCTCTGGGCAAGTCTTTGTGCCGCTTCTTGTGCTTTAGCGCGCTCGCCGATTCCGGCATAGTCGGCGCACAGAAGAGAGAGTGCTGAAGCACGGTCTCGCTGGCCCGCCGGGAGGAGCTCCAAATACTGAAGGGAAGCGCGGAATTCTCCCTTGCGATTAAGAATCACCGCGAGCTGGTATTTCGCCTCGAGGCTTTCGGGGTTTGCCTTGAGCAGCCGCCTGTAAATGCCCACGGCCTTGTCCAAAGCTTGGGGATCGTTTATCGCTTGTTCCTGGTAGA
>JALHUF010000532.1 GCA_022866195.1 Terriglobia bacterium | reverse complement strand
TGGTTCCCGCCTTGATGAGGGTGAGCAGGTCCGCGAGGCTACTCGAACTGACCGGCGACTGTTCGATCTCCTTGTTGGCCTCCTTCAAGAGATACAGCAGCTCACTCGACATCCAGTTGGCGGCGAGCTTCGGCTCACCGCACTTCTGGGCCACCTCCTCGAAATAATCCGCCAGCAGCTTCGAGGCAGTCAGTTGCGCGGCATCATATTCGGGAAGCGCGTATTCCCGCACGAACCGTTGCCGGCGCGCCTCAGGCAATTCCGGCAAGGAGCGCCGCGCCTCTTCCTTCCATTCCTCGGTGATGATGAGCGGCAGGAGGTCAGGCTCCGGGAAGTAGCGATAATCGTGGGCATATTCCTTGGAGCGCATGCCGTAGGTGCGCTGCTCGCGGCTATCCCAGAGGCGCGTTTCCTGCGCGATGCTCCCGCCGCTTTCGAGCATGGCGATCTGCCGGTCGGTTTCGTAAGCCAGCGCCTTTTGGAGAAAGCGGAAGGAATTGAGGTTCTTGACTTCGGTTTTGGTGCCGAACTCGCTCGCTCCCGCGCGCCGCACGCTAACGTTAGCGTCCACGCGCAAGCTGCCCTCTTCCATATTGCAGTCCGAGACCTCGAGGTAGAGCATCAAAGTCTTCAGCCGCGTCAGGTAATCGTAAGCTTCCTCGGGCGAGCGCAAGTCCGGCTCGCCCACGATCTCGACCAGCGGCACCCCGGTGCGGTTCAGGTCGATATAAGACTTCACCTCGGAATCCGGAAAGCCCTCGTGCAGGGATTTGCCGGCATCCTCCTCCAGGTGCACGCGCGTGATGCCGATGCGCTTCCGCACGCCCTCCACTTCAATCTCAATCCAGCCGCCCTGCGAGAGCGGCTCGTCGTATTGCGAGATTTGATAGCCCTTGGGCAGGTCAGGATAGAAGTAGTTTTTGCGCGCGAAGCGCGAGCGCGGATTGATGGTGCAGTTCAGCGCCAGCGCCGCCTTCATCGCCATCGTCACCGCTTCCCGGTTGAGCACGGGCAGCGCGCCAGGCAGGCCCAGGCACACGGGGCAGGTATTCGAGTTCGGCGGGTCGCCAAAGCGCGTCGAGCAGGAACAGAAAATCTTGGACTGCGTCAGAAGCTGGACGTGCACCTCCAGCCCAATCACCGCTTCGTATCCGGCGCGAACGTCACTAGCGACACTCACGGTATTCCCTTTCCGAAATCAGCCTCACGCATGCCCGCCGACCCCGCAAACCACCCCGCGTTTCATTATACCCAGATTCGCCGAGGAGTCGCGGGCGGCAACAGGTAGCGCGGGGTGGCGCATACATGGCGCTGTTTGCCATGTGTGCGAATCGCTAAGTGCTGCCCTAAAGGGCAGCGCTACACCTCGCGCGGGAAAACTCCCCGCAGGTAGCGTTCGTCGTATCGAACGCTCTCCTCCACGCCCAGGGGCAACCTCGTGCCCTCGATGTGGATCCACCCGCGATAGCCGATGTCGTCCATCGCCCGGCGGACTTCGGGAAAATTCATCTTCCCTTTCCCGTACAGGTCATCGTTGTCCTTGGCGTGGAACTCACAGATGTGTTTCCCGAGATAGCGAATCTCCTTGAAGATGTCGTAGCCCTGCTTTTGGGAGTTCCCCACGTCGTAGTAAACCTGCACGGCTGGCGAGCCCACCCGATTCAAGATCTCCATGTGCTGTTCGGCGCTGAGCCAACTCTCGAAGCCGAAGATCACGCCCGCTTTTTCAGCCTGCGGCGCCACCCGCTTGAGGCGCTCGATGACGGCTTCCGTGCCCGGCTGGTCATTCCGCAGGTCGCCCCGGCCAAAGAACGGCACCAGCACCACGGCGACGCCCAGCGCCTTGCAGACCTCGACGCTTTCCGCCAGCCACTGCTCTGCCTGCGGATCGCTCTTGAGGGGCACTTCGTTCAACGCCCCGAGCGCCAATGAACCGATTTCCACGTTAAGGCTCTTCGCCATCTCCAGGTATTTCTTCTGCACTTCCGGCTTGCGCAGAGGCAAGCCGTCTTTCTGATGTCCGAAGTCCACCTGGATGCCGTCCAGCCCCAATTTCTTCGCCAGTTCCAACACTGTCAGATCCGTCCGCTTGTTCAGCGTCCAATCGCACGCGCCAATCTTGAAGCCGGGTGCGGCGGCGCGCAGCTTCGTGATTCGTAGCCCAAGGCCTGCCACACCCAGGCCCGCGAGCATCTCCCGACGAGACATAGTGGTGAATTTCATGCTAGTACCTCCGTGAAAGCTAAGAGCGACCGCATTCTGACCAATGATCCCGACCCCGCCACCGGGTCAGCATGGGCCAACAGAGTGCCGCAAAGGCATGCCTGTCATGCTGAGCGCAAGCGAAGCATCTCTGGTCAGACGGGAGGCAAGGAAGTGAGATCCTTCGCTTCGCTCAGGATGACATACGCGGACGCTTCTCTTTTCGCCGTACTATGCCTTCGCGCCTTGCAGCTTTGGTTCGAATCTCTCGGTTGACTTTGCCATCTCCTCCCAAGTCACTTCCGCGTGCCGATACGCCGCCGTCCGCCCCAGGATGGTCGTCAGGTTGCTGCGCACGCTGGGTGCCACGGTGGGATTTGAGAACTCGCCCTTGGTAACGTTCTCGTAGAAAGCCGCGATATTGCGAATCGCCCCGTTGGGGTAAAGGTTATCCACCTTGCCGCCCGCAAAGGGCACCTTGCCGCGAATTGACACGTCGCCGAAGTAGTGCGTGTCGATCGTACCCTCGGTGCCATACATGCGGCAAAGGATGTCATCCCATCCGGCCCCGAGCTGTTTCGAGCAGAAGCTCACGATCACCTCGTCGGGGAAGGTGAAAATGACGGAGAAATGATCCCAGCAGTCTCCGACAGTTCTCCCCTTCTGCCCGCCGGTGCCGTAAGCGCGCAGCGGATGCGCATCCAGAATCCACGTGGCCACGTCGATGGCATGGATGTTCTGCTCCGTGATGACGTCGCCGGAGAGCGCGCGGATGAGTCCCCAAGCACGCAGTTGTCGCTCCGGATTGGTCGGGTCGGCCTCGAGCTCCGGGATCTGCAGCTTCCACGGAATATCGGCGATGTACGTCGCCTCGCCGCAAACGATTTTCCCGATGTCGCCTTTCTGCGCGCGCCCGACCGCTTCCTGATAGAGAGGATCCGTGCGCGTCTGGAAATCCACCAAAAAGCAAAGCTTCTTCTCCGTGGCTTTCTTCCCGCTCTCTTCCACGCTCTTACAGCCGGGGACATCCACTGCAATCGGTTTGGCCAGGAAGACGTGCGCGCCCGCCTCCACGCCTGCCGCCGCTTGTTCGGGATGGAAGTAGGGCGGGCTTTCGATGACCACTGCATCCACCTTCTTCTCCAACAGGCGCCGGTAGCCCATCAGGCCGGTGTAGCGGCGCGCCGGTTCGACGTTGAACTTGTCACCGAAAGCATTCACGCGGTCCGCGAAGTAGTCCATGGCCGCCGTGATCTGATATC
>JALHUF010000531.1 GCA_022866195.1 Terriglobia bacterium | reverse complement strand
CGCCACAGGTGATGACCGTGCTCGGTCCGATTGCGGCGCGGCGCTTGGGCTGCACGTTGATGCACGAGCACCTGCTGGTGGATTTCATCGGTGCCGACCAAGTGGCACCGGGCCGCTACGATCTCGAAGAAGTCTTTCAGAAAGCCCTTCCTTATCTTCAGATACTGAGGGCCGCGGGAGGCGACGCGCTGGTCGAGTGCACGCCGGACTTTCTGGGACGCGACCCGCGACTACTGCGCCGGCTCTCGGCGGCCAGCGGCCTCCACATCCTCACCAACACTGGTTTTTATGGTGCGGCGAAGGACAGGTATGTCCCGCGTTTCGCTTACCACGAAACCGCCGACGAACTAGCCATGCACTGGGTGCGCGAATTTGAGGACGGTATCCCGCCCGACAACATCCGGCCCGGTCTGATGAAAATCGGCGTGGACGATGGTCCGCTTTCGGAAATCGACGCGAAGCTGGTGAAGGCCGCCGCGCGCGCCCATCTCCGCACGGGCCTGGCCATCGCCTCCCATACGGGCGACGGCGTCGCGGCAATGGCCCAACTTGAGGTGCTCAGGGAGGAGGGCGTTGAGCCGTCGGCGTTCATCTGGGTTCACGCGCAGAGCGAACCTGACACCAGCCTGCACCACCACGCTGCCGAGCTGGGTGTCTGGGTTGAGTTCGACGGCATCGCCCCGGACTCGGTGGCCAAGCACGCGGATCTCGTGATGGGGATGAAACGCACCGGGCACCTCCACCGTGTGTTGATTTCCCAAGACGCGGGGTGGTACCACGTGGGCGAACCCGCCGGGGGAGACTTTCGCGCCTACGACGGGCTATTCACTGAATTCTTGCCGGCACTCCGCCAGGCCGGCGCTTCCCAGGACGATATCCACACCCTGCTCGTCCAGAATCCACGCCAAGCATTGACACTGCGGTCATAGTCGAGGCGACAGCCAGGATAGCGCTGAGTCCTTTTCAAACTGCGCGCCCGTTGAAGCGGCGTCGTGCGGCGGGGGGCGTCAGGCCGCGTGCTATAATGACTGTTTCTGAGCCTTGCGGGTTGAGGTCGCTATGTACTCCGGCCTTCTGTGGTTGGCCTTAGCACTCTATGCTTTGGGCATCGGGCTCACCTTCCCTTCGGTTGTCCGGCGGCGCGCGAGTCTACCGCCGGCAACGCTAGGAGTGTTGGGGCTCGGCCTGCTGTTGCACGCCGTAGCACTCGGCGCCGAAGGAGCCGAGATCCACCGTCTCCCTCTGACCGACGTGCGCAGCGCCCTGTCGTTTTTCTCTTTCCTGGCCACGCTGGCTTTCTTCTTCGTCTATTTGCGTTATCGCATCACGGCGCTGGGAATCTTCATGCTCCCCCTCGTGTTCGTGCTGACCCTGATCTCAGCTCTCCGTCCCGACCGCCCCTTCGCCAGTCCCGCCTTTCGCGGGGGGTGGCTCCTGACCCACATTGCCTCGATTTTCCTGGGATACACCGCCTTTCTACTCACCTTTGTCGCCGCCATCATGTATCTCATTCAGGAACGCGAATTGAAGTCCAAGAAGCCCCGCGCCTTCTATTACCGTTTGCCCTCCCTGGATGTTTGCGATGAGCTTTACTCCCGTTCGCTGGTCTTCGGGCTTCCCTTCCTGAGCCTGGGCATTCTGACGGGATTTGTGTGGGCTAGTCGGACGTGGAAAGGGCCCTGGGAGCTTGATCCGAAGATTCTGGCGTCGCTGATCACCTGGCTGGTCTATCTCATCTTGTTTTCGACGCGCTTGAGCGGGACGTGGCGCGGGCGGCGGTCGGCCTACCTGGCGGTTTTCGGTTTCGTCGCCATCATGGTGACCTTCTTGGGTATCAGCTTATGGAGCGGACAGCACGGGTACGTCCCGCAGTTGGGCAGTCTCCCCTGAGGAGAGCCGAGCGAGCGGTCAGCACCCGGCTTGCGTTTCTCGGAGTCCTGGTTTGGGGATTCATGGTCGTTTCGGGCTAATCCCCAACCCCTACTTTAGCCATGAACTTCGTTCTCGTGGGCTTGAATCATCGCACGGCGCCGGTGGAGGTGCGCGAGAGGCTGAGCATTCCGGAATCGCGCCTGGGCGCGGCCACCGCTGCTTTGGTCCAAGGCGAGGGCACTCTGGAAGGCCTCATCCTATCCACCTGTAACCGCGTTGAGGTGGTCGTCAATGCGCGGGACGAGGTAGACGCCGACCCCCTGCTTCGCAACTTCCTGACCCACTTCTACCAATGTGACCTGGGCCCTTACGAGGGCTACCTGTATTGGCACCGCCAGCAGGACGCGGTTCGGCACCTTTTCCGCGTGGCTGCGAGCCTGGACTCCATGCTGGTCGGCGAGCCGCAGATCCTGGGGCAAATGAAGCGCGCCTACAGCGTCGCGCGCGAGATGGGAACTCTGAACGGTCTGCTGAACGAGGTGGTTACCCACGCCTTTGCCGTGGCGCGAAAGGTCCGGCGCGAAACGGCCATCGGTACGGCCGCAGTCTCCGTTTCCTATGCGGCCGTGGAGCTGGCCAAGAAAATCTTCGGCAACCTCGCCGGCAAGACGATTTTTGTAATTGGCGCCGGAAAGATGAGCGAGCTTGCCGCCAAGCACCTGCTCAGCAGCGGCGCCAGCGCCATTTTCGTCAGCAACCGGACCTACGACCGCGCCGTTGAACTCGCCCAGGCCTTTCATGGCACCGCCATCCGCTTCGAGCAACTTCCCGAGTACGTCGGCAAGGCCGACATTGTCATCAGCTCCACCGGAGCCCCGCACTTCGTGGTGCGCAAGGAACAAGTCGAGCGCATGCTCGCGGCACGGCGGAACCGCCCCATGTTTTTCGTCGATATCGCGGTGCCGCGCGATATCGACCCGGCAGTCAACGAGCTGGACAATGCCTTCCTCTATGACATCGATGACCTTGAGCGCGTCGTCGATGCCAACAAGAAGGAGCGAGAACGTGAGGCCGTATACGCGGAGGAAATCGTGCAGCAGGAAGTGCAGAAGATGATGCGGCGGCTGGCCTCCCGCGATGTGGTGCCGACCATTGTGGCGCTGGAGGAACGCTTGGATCTCATCCGCCAGGGCGAGGTAGAGCGCCACCGCGGCCGCCTCAGCAACCTCACGCCGGAACAGCGCGAGGCCCTGGAAGCGTTGACGCGCGGGATCGTCAACAAGATCCTGCACGGACCTCTCACGGAACTGAAGAGGGCCGCCGGGCATCCTGAGCATGGCATCCTGGTGCAGTTGATTCGCAAGATATTCGGGGTCGCGGATTGAGAACAATCGTGCGCAGTGAGTGACCGGTGACAAGCACCGAGACGCAGTCTTGCTTGTCACTTGTCGCTTGTCACTTCACTTATGAAGATCATCATCGGCTCGCGCGGCAGTCAACTTGCGCTTTGGCAGAGCAACTGGGTGAAGGACCGTCTCGCGGACGCAGGTCTTGAGGTCGAAATCAAGGTCATCAAGACCACGGGTGATAAGCTCCAGGATGTGCCTCTGGCCCAGTCAGGAACCAAAGGACTCTTCATCAAAGAAATCGAAGAGGCGCTGGCCGACGGCACGGTGGATGTGGCCGTGCACAGCATGAAGGACCTGCCCACCGACCAACCCGCCGGCCTGGTCATAGCCGCCGTGCCCGAGCGTGAAGACGCGCGCGACGTTTTGATTTCCAACAACGGCCAACGGTTTGTTGACCTTCCCGCCGGCGCGCGCGTAGGGACCAGCAGCGTGCGGCGCCAAGCCCAGTTGCGCAGCCTGCGCGGCGATCTTAACCTTGTTCCCCTGCGGGGCAATCTCGACACCCGGCTCAAGAAGCTCGACCGTGGCGATTGCGATGCTCTGGTGTTGGCTGCGGCGGGAGTCCATCGCCTGGGGTTTCAAGCCCGCATCACCGAGTACTTTTCACCCGACGCAATGTGTCCCGCGGTAGGTCAGGGTGCTCTGGCCATTGAGATTCGACAAGGCGACGAAAGAACGGAACGGGCAGTAAGGCCATTGGACCACGTCCCAACACATCAGGCGGTCCGCGCGGAGCGCGCCCTGCTGCGGCACCTGGGAGGCGGCTGCCAGGTACCCATCGCTGCCCACGCCGTCGCCACCGGTGGCCAGCTAAATCTGGTCGGCCTGGTGGCGAGCCTGGACGGCAGTCTAGTGAAACGCGCGGCAGCGGCGGGCACCATCGAGGACCCCGAGGGACTAGGCGTCAGGGTGGCAACGCATCTTTTGCAGCAAGGCGCGCGCGCCATCCTTGAATCAAAATAGCTAGGAGTCGGCCTTCAGCTCCCGATGTGGCAGGACCGAACTCCGAGCATTAGGAAGCCCCATGAACGGCAAGGTTTATCTGATTGGTGCGGGTCCGGGTGATCCTGGACTGTTTACACTCAAGGGCAAGGCCATCCTG
>JALHUF010000530.1 GCA_022866195.1 Terriglobia bacterium | reverse complement strand
CGCCAGCGCCGAATCCGAAACAACAAAAAGGATTGCCCCGAGAAAAGCGAAGAAGGCGTTTGTTCCACCGCCCTGGATAAAGCGTTCGGCGGCAAGCCCGGCCATCGCCGTAATGACGAGAATATAGAGAACCACCGGCGTTTTCATCCGGCCGAGATACGGAAAAAGGATTCTCATCATGAACAGAGCATAGAGGATGAGAGGCAGGGCGGTTCCGAAACTCAGCTGGAGCGGCATCGTTTGGAGCAGGGCCGCGATATAGAAGAGATGGGCAACGAGAAAGCAGGCCAGCCCCTCTGCGAACCGCTTATTCCTGAGCATGAGGAAAACGTCCCCGGCCAGGGACGAGACGAGGCCGGCGAGAATGAGATATTTATAGGTTTGAACATACGACGGCTTGGCCATCGCGGCGAGAGCGATGATGAAGATCATGGCCGACGGCTTGAAAAAATAGACAAGCCGCCAACGGCCCAGATAATCAAAGCTTATGGTCAGGATCGCAAAGCCCAAGGCCAAAAGCGATAATATTGTGATCGGCAGCATCGGATTTCCTATGCCTGGATTATTGTTTTTCCCGTTTTTCTTTCTTCAGCTAAGGATAGGCGGCATGAAGATGTGATGCATCTCCTCCGGGGGTTTGTGCTTAATTCCCGGTTGGAAACTTTAGCTTTCGTGAGTAGCACGAATGAATTATGTCGGTATTGACCCTCATCGTCAATACTCGCATCTGCCGGACGTTCAGGTTCAGCGGCGGCGGGTTGCCGTCCGCCGCAGCGGGTTGTGATGCGCTGCTTGTTTCATCCTTGTTTCAAGATGTTCGTAATCCCCAAGGTGCGTCCGCATGAGGCTTTTCCAGAGCTTGCCGTGGTTGGGCACGGAAAAGTGAAGCAGTTCATGGACGATCACGTAGTCGCCCAGGTCGCGCTCCATGCTCAGCAGTTCGCCGTTGAAGCTCAGCGTGCCGGCCGTCGAACAGGATGCCCACTTGTTGCGCATCGGGCGCACATAAAGGGCATCCACTTTCACATCCAGTTTATCGGCCCATTCCAGCACACGGGCCTTGAACTCTTCTTTGTCGCGCCAGATGGTCATATCCGGTAGCTCTTTTGGAGGTGAGTGAACAGGGCTTCTACCGTGGCCGCCACCTTCGTCATATCGTCTTCCTCGGCAAACACGGCAAAGGTCACCTGCTGGCGAACTTCGCGCAGCTCGGCCTCGCTGCGCCGCCAGTTCGGGAACTTCGCGAACGCCTCAGCGACCTTCCGGCTGACCCGCTCGGGGTTGGTTATGCCATCATCCGTCATCTTGCAGAGGACGAAGTAGGTCAGCGCGTCGAGGCCTTTCGCGGTCTGCTCCCTCTTCCGCTGTTGGTTCTTCTCGATCTCCCTGAGAAGTTCAACGAGCGCGTCCGCCGTCGTTGTCTGCCTATTTTCGAAACTCTCCTGGACGGCCTTGGCCCGCTCGGAAAGGGCTATGAGGAAGGGATCGTCGCTGTTCTCCTCCGCCGTTCTTTCGATGCTCTTGACCAGATTGATGACCTTGGTCGCTTCGCCTTCCTTACGCCGCTTGATGGCTTCAATGGTCGAGGCGTCGATCACCGCATAAGGTTCCGGCGGCTGGGTGGAGATCTTGCCGCCGATGTGTTTCCGCACCAGTTCATTCGTTTTCCTCTGGAAAGCCCTGTCCAACTGGACCTTTATCGCATACGCGTTGCGGACCACGGCGTAGATGGAGGAGAGTGTCGCGTAGTAATCGAGAAAGGGGCGCAGGAAAGCATCCGGCGAGATGATCTCGTAGAGCATCTCGATCTCTTTGTATTCCTTGAAAAATTCCTTGCGCCGCTCCTTGTCGCGGAAGTGCTCGATCAGGTTGTCCACATCCTTGTCGTCGAACCTTCTGGTGACGAGCCCGAGATACGCCGGGGCCTTGCTCTGCATCTTGGCCTTGAAGAGCTGTTTGAGCAGGCCGAGGTCTTTGACGATGGCGTTGATCTCATCGCTGTCGAAAGCCAGCGCCCTTTCCAGCTTGTCGAAAATGCCTACGAAATCCAAAACTAAACCGTGCGGCTTGACCATCTCCGCCGCTTCATTTTCGTAAGGCCGGTTCACCCGGGCGATGGCCTGCAGCAGCGTGTGGTCGCGCATCGGCTTATCCAGGTACATCGCGTAGAGGATGGGCGCATCGAAGCCGGTGAGCAGTTTCTCGGTGACGATGAGGATCTTCGGCCACTCGCCCACCTTGATGAAGTTCTTCCGGATCTGTTTCTCTCGCTTATCGTCAAGGTGCCACTTTTTCAGATGAGCGGGATCATTATTGTTGCCGGTGAAGACGATCTCGGAATATGACGGCGGCAGAATCTGATCGAGCGCCTCCTTGTAAAAAGCGCACGCCTCGCGGTCCACGCCCACCAGGAACGCCTTGTAGCCGAGCGGCTCGACATTATCGCGGTAGTGGTCCGCCACGAAGCGCGCCACCTTGTGCACACGTTCCGTGCCCTTGAGGAAGTTCTTCAGGTTCACCGCACGTTCAAGAATCTTGTTCAGCTCCTCGATGTCGGCGATGCCCTCGGTCTCGGCCAGGGCGAGAAACTCCTTCTCCATGATCTTCTGCGGCACGAGCATCTCGTTGGGCGCGAGGTTGTAGTAGAGCGGCAGGGTGGTGCCGTCCTCGATGCTCTCGGCGATGGAATACTTGTGCAGATACCCGGCATCGTCCTCACAGCCGAAAGTTTTGAAGGTGCCCTTGCCGTAGGCCGTCTTGTCTACGGGCGTGCCGGTGAAGCCGATGAAGCTGGCATTGGGCAGGCCCGCCATCAGGAAGTTGCCCAGGTCGCCGCCGGTCGTGCGGTGCGCCTCGTCGATCAGCACGAAGATGTTTTTGCGCGTGTTCAGGTTGGCCGGCATATCGCGGAACTTGTGGATCATCGTCACTACGATGCCGCGGTAGTCCTGCCCCTTTTTATCCAGCAACTTGTTGAGCGTGCTGATCCGGTCGGCGTGGGCCACGTTTCCCAGCCCCACCGACGCCAGATTCTTGAGCATCTGGTCTTCGAGCTCGTTGCGATCGATCATCAACAGAATAGTCGGCTTCAGCGCCGCGTTGGCTTTGAACAGCAGCTCGGCGGCCTTGATCATGGTGTAGGTCTTGCCGCTCCCCTGCGTGTGCCAGACCAGCCCGCGCGAACGTTTCGGATCGAGCGCCCGCGCCACCACCTTGTCCACCGCCGCCGTCTGGTGCTGGCCCAAGATGATTTTCTGCAGCTCCTCTTCCTTCTCCACGAAGAGGATGAAATCCTTGAGCAGGCGCAGCAGGTGCGGCACGGCGCAGAAGCTCTTCACCTTGGCTTCGAGCTGCCCCACCTGCTCGTGCTTCCAGTTGAAGATGTTTCGCCGCACCGTGTTCCACGTGACGCCGTAGGCAAAGCCGATGGCCTCCGTGGCCGTGAAGATCATCTCCGGGACCATCACTTCCGGTGTCTCGGCGTGGTAGCGGCGGATCTGGTCCACCCCGAGCGCGATCGCCTCGCCCTTGCCGGCGTTCTTGCATTCGATCACCAGCACCGGAATGCCGTTGATGAGAAAGACCACATCCTCCCGCGTGCCGAAGCGGCCGTTGTGGACATAAAACTCCTCGGTTACCTCATAGACGTTGTGCCACTGCTCGCGCGGGCGGTCGAGATCACCATAGTCAATAAGCGTCAGGTCCAGCTCACGCTTCTCCTCCGCGCAGAAGAACTTGCCCTGGTTGCGCAGATAGGTGAGGAGATCGCGGTTGCCGGTGATGTCGGCGTTCAGCCGCTGAAATTCCCCAATCAGCGCGCCCTCGGCAACCAGGTATTTCGGATTGAAGGCACGCACCTGGCCGTGCAGCAGGTCGCCGAAGTAAAGCGATGCCGGTCGGGCACGGTCTTCGCCCGTGGCGCCATCGGGATCGAAACCTCGTCGCGCCTCGGCTTCAGCGCGCGGCACAAAGCGCCAGCCGATCTCCTGCGCGTAATGCAGGATGCGGGCCTGGACGGTTTTGTGTTCGCCGGGTGCGGGCATGGCTACATCTTCCGTTTGGCGGGCAGGACCTCACGGACTGCATCGGAGAGCTGCTTTGCAGTCGGCAGTTTGCCCTTGAACTCGCCCGGCAGTTTCGGCTGGAGCTGATACTCCGCCACGCCGATGGGATTCAACTTGGTCTTCAATGCGTATTCCACCTCCACGTCGTCCTTCTCCGCGCAGAGGATGATTCCGATGGACGGCCGGTCGTCCGGACCGCGTTCCTTGTCGTTGAGCAGGTTCAGATAAAAGTCCATCTTGCCCGCGTATTCCGGCTCGAACGGCCCCACCTTCAGCTCGATAGCCACCAGCGCCTTGAGGAAGCGGTGGTAGAACAGCAGGTCCACGAAATATTCCTTCTTTCCCAGCGCCAGCCGGTGCTGACGGCCCACAAAGCAAAATCCGTAGCCCAGCTCCAAAATGAAGTCCCGCAACCGCTCGATCAACCGGTCTTCCAGCTCCCGCTCCTTCACCGCGCGCCCGATGCCGAGGAACTCCAGGTTGTAGGAGCTTTTCAGCATCTCATCCGCCTGCTCGGCCAGGTGCTCCGGAAGGGCAAGCTCGAAGTTATGCGTTTTCTTCTCCTTGAGCGCTCGTTCATATGCCCCGGCCTTGATCTGGTTCAGTAGCACATTGCGGCTCCAGCCGAGTTGCGCCGTGGCGCGCAGGTAGTAGAGGCGGGCGGCGGGATCTTTGACTTTGGCCAGCAGTTCTACGTGGTGCCACCACGGAATGTCAGCCAGCAATTCTCGCGCAACGTGCGCGAGTATTTGGTCTTTTTTGCCCTCCGCAGAGCTTGCGGGCAATTCTCGCGCAGCTTGCGCGAGAAATCCGGGGTCTGCATGCGCTTCGAAGAACTGACGCATCCGCCAGAGGTTCGAGGCGGAGAACCCTCGCATGGTCGGAAACGCTACCTGCAAATCGCGGCCGAGCATCTCGACGACGGAGTCCCCCCAGCCCATCTGTTCCTGCTTCTCCACGATGGCCCGCCCGATATCCCAGTAAAGCAGAATCAGGTCTCGATTGACCGCCCGCGCCGCTGAAATATGCGCTGACTGAATCCGGGATTTCAGATCGGCAACAAGCTGGAGATATTCACGTCCGGCAATAGCTTTTTCTCTCATGTCGCGCCTTTCATTTAACCAACGGCGGCTGGAAACCTAGCGGCCGCTTGTCGCCATTTTCTCTAACAGCCTGTGAGAGAATTCCATCCAGGTCGAGGTCGCGCACCCGAATCTGCGCCGTCATCAATTGATGCAACAGTGTGCGGAAGAGGTCGGTGAGCGCGGCGTGCTTGCGTCCAAGCATTTCAATCCTTGCGTCCACCGCTTGGAACGTCTCAATGATCCGCCGCTGCTCGTCTAAGCAAGGTAGCGCGATCTTCAATTCGCGAATCTTGCCCGGTGATGTGTGGCGGACTTTTGAGCCGCTGGCGGTCATAGCGATGCGTTTACGGACATCGGACGTGTTGAAGAAGTAATACAGGAACAGCTTATTGAGCCGCGAATCATCGAGTTTGTGAATCAATCCCAGCCGCTGGTTGTGAAGATACTTGTCGGACTCAGGGATGACGATGGAACTGCCCAGCAAACCTGCCTTCTGCTCGGTCATAGCGACGAGCAGATCACCTTTCGTCAGCAAATAGCTACGAAGGAAATCACCGGTATAGAACTTGGTTTTGTCTTTCTGGTCCCTGAATCCGCCTTCTTCGAAAAAGTGTCCGGGAGTCAGCAGGATGTAGCGGCCATCGGAAGCGAAGAACTCGCCCTCGAACGCAAAGCCGTGCTTGATCTCAAAAAGACTGGCGAGTTCCGCCACCTCCCAACTCTCTGGTACTGGGCCGATTTCAGTTTGTTTTTGGGTTTCGCCGCGCAAGCCGTGGGTGAAGAGTTGGTGGAGGAGCGCCTTTTTCAGTTCCGTGGTTAGTATAATTAACCGCTCCTGAAGCTCTATCGCCCGCTGCACCACCCCCAACACCCCGGCAATCTTCCGCTGCTCGTCTTGCTCCGGTCGAGGAATCCTCCTCTCCTTCAGAATCGTGAAGTGTCGGTTGTAGCCGCGATTTGGGATGTCGAGACTCAACAGAGCAAAATAGAAGAACTTGGTGTCAAACAGGTCGGCTCTCGGTTTCAAGACCTTGGTTCCGTCGGCTCCGAGTATGAATGGGAAGTCCACATATTTCAGGCGCCGCGTGTGATCGCCAAAGATGATCAGAGGAAGCCCTTCGCGAATGACACGCTCCTCTGAATTCGAGTAGCCAGCGATAAATTTTTGGCCTTGGTCAACGACAGGGAAACGTCCGCTTGGCTCGATTTCGGTAGAGAGAATCTGATTCTCTCTACCGATCGCCGTCTTCTCAATCGTGGCAGGGAATTCAATGAATTGCCAAGGCATCGGTTAGACCACCAAAGCTTTAAGGATTTTCTTGAGCGCCCGATTGGTTGCCTCCGCTTCCTCGTCTATCCCCTCCAACTCCTCCACAATCTCCGCAATCGGCCGATATTCGCCGTCTTCTCCTGTGTGAATGTAGCGGCTGGGGGAGATGTTGAAGTCGTTCTTGGCGATCTCTTCGCGGCTAACAATGAGTGAATACTTCTCCACTTCCTTCCACGCAGTGAAGGTGTCAGCGATGCGGGTGATGGCGTCGTCGGGAATGTAGTTCTTGGGATCGCCCTTGGTGAACTCGCGGCTAGCGTTGAGCAGGAAGAGCTTCCCCCGCCGCCCTTTTGGCTTGGCCTTGTTCAGGAAAAGGATTATGCCCGGCGCGGAGGTGTTATAGAACAGGTTTTCCGGCAGATATATCACGCCCTCGATCAGGTCCTGCTCCACAAACCAGCGGCGCACGTCCTTTTCCTTGTTGGTGTTTGCGTTGCCGGAGCCGCGCGATGCGGCGCCGGTGTCGAGCACCACGGCGGCGCGACCCGTGTTTTTGAGGCTGGCCAGGATGTGCTGCACCCAGCCCCAGTCGGCTTTGTTGCCGGGGAAGCCCGCGCCCTTGGGGAAGCGATCGAGTTCGTCGGCATCGTAGTCTTTTTCTTTGAACTCGGTCTGGTTCCACATCGGGTTGGCCACGACGCGGTCGAAGGTTTGCAGTCGGTTGCTTTTGCGGAATTTGGGATAGCGAAAGGTGTCGCCGATCTGAATCTCTCCCTCCAGGTCGTGGATGATCATATTCATGTTGGCCATGGCCCAAGTGCCGGGCTCGTTTTCCTGGCCGTAAAGCTTGATCGGAGCGGTGCTCTTTTTGCCGGGGGTGGGCTGCTTTTCGTCGTGGACAAGGCGGCATTTTATGAGCAGGCCGGCGGAGCCGCAGCAGGGATCGTAGATGTTCATGCCCGGCTGTGGGTCCATGATGCGGGCCATGACAAAGCCGACCTCAGCGGGGGTGTAGAACTCACCAGCGCTCTGGCCGCTACCCTCGGCGAACTTACGGATCAGGTATTCGTAGCTGCGGCCAATGATGTCCGGCTCCGCGTCAGAGAGGCCCAGCCGCTTGGCGCTGATGGCCTCGATGAGGTTGGAGAGGCGGTCGTCGTCGAGATCGCGCTGGCCGTGGGTGGTGGCGTTAAAGTCTACTCGGTCGATGATGCCCTTGAGCAACGGGTTAGCATCGGCGATGGCGCGCAGATGAGTGGTGAGCTGCTCGCCGATCTTGTCAGACAGCGTGCGGATGACCGACCACACGGCATCGTCCGGGTTCTTCGGCTCCAGCGGGAGGTAGAAGCGCACAAGTTTTTTGTCATGCTTCACGAGTTTGAACGCCTTCGCCCGCGAGCCTACCTCTTGGGCGATGCGGTTGAGTTCGTCGTCAAAGACATCGCACAGCCGCTTGATAAAAATGAGAGGCAGGATGAAGTCCTTGTATTTGCCGGCATCTTTGGCGCCGCGGATGGAGCAGGCAGCATCCCAGATCCAGGATTCGAGAGACTTGTCGTTACCTTTGGTCATTCAAGTTTCCATGGCTTCGATCATAGTTTTTTGCGCATAAGGCCTGCCGCTCAGCCGCGGCTGCACGCCGTCCAATGCACCGGTTGTTGGAACCACTCTCTTCATAGCGCGAATCTAGGGTCCTTAGGGCAATGTTCGGACGCCCACTTCTGTACATCGTGCAAGAGCGTCTTCTCAAAATCGTCCCCATAAAGTGATTCTTCCGATCCCGAACTCGTTAGGTCCGTTAAGGCCGCAAGGATTGACGCCTCCGCCTTTTGATCTTGCTGGATTGCTTTCACAGTACGCCACGGCTTGTCCTTTGGACTCGTCTCGAGGAGCTCACCATTCTTGTCATATTGTAGGGGAAGATGAGCATACTCGAATACCGGCACTGAGATTCTATGCACAACTCTGACGCCCTGCACACGAATAGCTCGGATAGCATCGTATATTTCAGTGTTCGCGGTCCATGAACCACTTCGGCTTCCATCCCGGCGAAGCGGCGTGTCGGCATCATGCAAGACCGCAAAAGAAATGCGGAACTCACTGAGTATGCGCATTATAAGAAGCATGGTAAGCTTGCCACGCGCTCTGACAAGCACAGGCTTCCTGCTTATCGGAAATTGATCAGGGTATTTGTTCATCAATAGTTCAAACGCAGCGTATTCAGTGTCTCCCTCGATGAGCACAGGCAACTGGCCGAAGAACATCTCGGCGAGTCCTTGGTCAAAGCGGTTGAGAATCTTGAGGTTTTGTTTGTCGTCCGGCGAGAATGTAACTGAATCACTCCGATATGTTTTTGGGGTTGGATTGGCTTCGCTTCGAGCTAATCGGACAATCGTTGTATGGTCGTGAAGAGGATCAATGAAGAGCGGAGAGTGTGTAGCGAGCATGACCTGCCAAGTAAAGTCGTCGGTCAGATTATACAAATAGCGGCTTGCGGCACGAACGGCGTTCGGATGGAGCGCAATTTCTGGTTCGTCGATGAGAAGCATATATCCAGGAAGAGACAACTCCTCCGCATACTGAGTAAGCAATTCTTCTGGCTTGGCTTCAGACAGATCCTTAATCTGTTTCTCGATTTTCAGTATTTCCTCGTTCTTGGCTTGCTTTGTCTCTTCTTTCTTTGCCTTATCCACTTCATCTTGCAGTTTCTTGATGCGCTTCTGAAGATCGGAAATTGACCTCTTGGTCTGTTCGGCGATGTCAGCGACGGTTTTCAGACGAGAGCGCACTTGGAGCATCGTCCAGAAAAGCGCTCTTTGAGAACCAGTTCCCTGTTGCGCCCAAGAGACTTCATCCAGCCAATCCGTGAACTTGAGTTTGGAATTTCTCAGAAGCATTTGAAGGGGATTGATCTCGAGTTCGCCAATCCCGATATCGAAGTCCATTTTGAGGTCCGGAAAAATGGCGTTGTGTGAACGATTCAAGTCTGTCTTGAGCTCGTTTAGGCGATCACGTTCTTCATCAACTGGAGATTTGGCTAACTCGCCTAACGAGGCAATTGTCTTGCGAAGAGCAGAAGTTTCATCTGCCATCTGTCTTTGGATTTTCTCTGCGATAGGTTGGAGAACTAGCGTGAGCAGCTTCTTGTGCTCGGCTTCTGGATCCTCAAGGGATCCGATACGGAAAGGCACGGGGAGGCGGCTGTTGAATACCGTATCCAGCCCACTAGCTCTATCATCCGCCGAATAGTTATCTATTTCCGGATCCCAAGTTGTTCGAGTCTTTGCCCAGTTTGTGTCCTTGCTCCATTCCCACTTGCTACGCACAAGTCTGAGATCTCCATCTGGAGCCTTCCACTTCTCTGCAATATTCGCAGTTCCTTCGGGGATATGGACCCATATCTCCACTGTAGCCGCGGCATCAGCAGCTCGTCTACAGAGGTCCTTTGCCTTATCAAACGTGACCGTACCAAGAGCAAGTTCATATGCTCGCAGGATTGTCGATTTCCCCGTATTATTGCCCCCGACTAAACTGAGGACGCTGTCGAGTGCAATTTCGCAGCCCTCTGGACCGATGCACCCCAAGTTGCGTATAAAAATTTTCACCAATCTTGATCTATCGGGCACAGTCACCCCCTATACGTTGATTGAGCGTCTAGCATCAGCGGCGAGCGTCTTCCCAGCGCATCCGCTCGATGCTGGTGTCAGCCATTCATACCTCCGTTGAGTTCCAAAACCACCGCCTCGATCACACGCACGATTTCTTTGAGGGGAAGATCGAAGAACTCCCGCTTCGGATTAACTCGATACAGCTCCAAGCGAGCGTGAATTCGCGATTCTGCTTCAGAGCAGTTCAAGACGTACCAGTCATGTATGACGAAAAACCCATCGAGGATCCCGCTGGCCTGCGAGAGTTCTTCCGCACGTTCTTCAGTGCGCCTCCGGGTCGATCCGATTTTAAATATGTTGCGAGGATGACCCGCTGACCTCATTACGTATATCCTGCCCGGGTCGGGGCCGGTCCGGAGTAGCTGCGGGTCTTGTCGCTGAGAGAGCCGGGTTAACGTGATTGCGTCAAGGGACTCATCTTCCACCCAGGAGAGACGCTTCTGCACCCACGTGCGCCCGTGGACAGGCTGCCCTTGTCGGTCAGATCCAACGGTACCAGGCGGCAAGCGGCGCCAGTAGCCCGACTTCTCAACTCGGAAGGGCGGCGCCCGAAAAAAGGACCAACTCGATTCGAAGTGCTCACCGGTGGATGAGAGCACGGTGAGACGCCTGAAGGCAAGCTTTTCCTCGCCAGGACATTGCTTACGGATGGAGCCGTACGAAAGCTTACCTGCATTGTCTCCGTACCTAGTCTTGCGCCGTTCCTCCGTCGCGAGATCGCCAAACTTCTCGAAATAGACCGGCAGATATAGGAAGGTTGAACACAACTCAAAAAGCACCTCATATGTCCGGATTCTCTCACTGGTTTCCTTGAGCGTGTCCTCGCAAGAAGGGTCGATGAACTCGCCATGCTCGTTGAGGAAGCAAGCAGGATCATTGGTGATTGACATATAGCAATCCCCGCAGTCATGCATGACATATCTAACATGCTGGCTGACGCTATCAAGATCGAATCGGGTCAGTGCCAGCGTCTTCCACAGGTGTCGTTTGCTCGGCAAGGGGACTGCTTGACGTTTAAAATCGGGAGCTGGCCCTATGGCTTCCTTGCCTGGAATCGGTCGGAGCGTAAGGTTATTCTGGAGCGATTCTGACGCCTTGCCAAGGTCAGCCTCCTCTCCCCCAAGCAAGAGAGCTGAGATCTCGTTGCCGTGTTTTACCACCGAGAAGCCAGCAATCCCGACCTTTGCGCCATCTCGGATGGAGAATTCGAGATCCGCGGGATCGACCGCATTCTCGAAATTGTAGATGACCCCCTCTTCGAAATAGGAGGCGGCTTCGTTGAGGCTAAGCGGTAGCTCGTTCAGAGTAACACGGTCGAGAAAATCTGGAACTGAAAAGACGTGATCAATCTGCCGACGCAGCCGAAAGACTGACATCTCCGGAAGGTATTGGTGAAACGCCTCAAGAACATTGAACGACATCGGCATATATTGGAGTCCGTGTCGGATAGTTCGATTATTGAACTCAGCGTGGAAGTAGCGGAGGGTCGCATCGACCTGAAGGTCAGTTCCGTTGTCTTGCTGTGCGATCACAAGCGCACGGGCGCGATTCCACTGCTTGCGAACATCGCGATCGAGTTGGGGATCCTCTCTCAACTTATTTAAGACCCGATCAAGAGCAGCGCGAGATGCAGTGCCCGCCGACGGCAAAGCAAAGCGCCCGATCGCGGCCATTCGCGCACGATGATCTGGCATTCCCAGTTTTCCGCGCCTCAAAGTGGCCAAAATTGTTTATATGGATCAATATAACAACCGGGATACCGCTTCATGTGCCGTATAAACGCCTGCGAAACGAGTATCGCAAATGCCTTTTCTTCGGAAACGGATGATACTTCGGAGAAGATCAATTGAACCCCTTCGTCTCACGTAGGATTCTAGAGCGGCCAGGCCGGGATGTCAAGCCCTCATGAGGGAACCGATTGAACTGAATTCAAGAAAATAGCTCAAAGTTCGAGCTCCAGAAGGTGTAAAATATGCATTAGGGAAATCAGATATCTCCAAATCCGCAAGCCGTCATACGCTACGGCATAGTTTTGCCACGCGCCTTCTGGAAGCTGAGTACAATACCAGGACGATCCAGGTTGGGAGCTGTAAGGTATGCGTGCCGCGCCAGCCGAGTCACGGACGGGCATAGGAGATTTGCCAGCCCCGCTGCAGCGGCTTACCCGCACGGCTTTGGGCACTTTTATCGAGAAGTTGAATGAAATTACAGGTGTGAAAAAAAGTGAAAAAAGGCGCGGCTGATCTCCCATACCAGGATTATCACTTTTCCCATTTTTCTTTCTTCAGCTTTTCCCGGGCTTCGGCGAACATCGGCTCGGCGTAGGCGCTGTTCCAGGTCCGTTCCACGAACGTTCTTTTTTCGACCATCTTCAAGAAACCCTGGAACTCGCTGAAATACGACCCGTAAATATGGAAGCTGTCCACAAGATCGGCGTAGCGGCCGACCCGGACAGGCTTCCCGATTTTCGCCCTGATTCTCTCGGCGATGACGCGCTGCAGGTCGGTCAGGGCGAAGACGTTCAT
>JALHUF010000529.1 GCA_022866195.1 Terriglobia bacterium | reverse complement strand
GGCCCAGCCTTTCTGGCCCACCCAGCGCTTGCTGAAAACCTGATTGTTGCGAATCGTTCCCTGGTCGCCCAGGAGTTCGATGTTGAAGACGTAGGGCATGACGCATTCGATCGAGGACGCCACCTTGCCCATCGTTCCATCCTCGAACCTGACCAAGGTCACACTGTTCGGTTCATACTCGTAGCGCAGTGGATTCTGCGCGCTGTAATTGGCGTAGGCAAAAACCTCCACGGCGCGCTTGCCCACGAACCAGCGCAGCCCATCCACGGCATGGCAGCCGGCGGTGAGCAGACTGCTGCCGCCGAATTCCTGCTTGATGTTCCACTCATACTGCCCATACCAGGGGCCGATAGCGTGGAAGTAGTCGACCTCGCTGTAGAAGATTTTGCCGATGACGCCATCCGCCAGCAAGGCGCGGATGGTCTCAAACAGCGGATTCCAACGCAGCACGAAGCTGACCTGGGTTTTCACCTTGGCCGCGCGCACCGCCGCTTGCAGCTGGCGCAGTCCGGCGAGATCCAAGGCCACAGGTTTCTCGAGCAGCAGATGCTTGCCGGCCTTCGCCGCCGCCACGCCTTGCGGAACGTGGAGGTGGTGCGGGGTGCAGATCGAAACGATCTGTATACTCGGGTCGTTGAGCATGGCCTCTAGCGACTCATAGACGCGGCAGCGGGCCAGGGTGTGCTCCTCCTTCTTGGCTTGAGCTAATGCCCCCGTCAGACCCACCATGCCGCGCACTTCGGTGTGCGGATTAGCCTCGTAGGCGCGGATGTGCTCGCCCGAAACCCACCCGGTTCCCACAATGCCGACACCCAATGTCTTCATTTCTTCCTCCCTCGGGGGTCTCAAAAGCCCTCCCCGTGCCTTCTTCTGCGATCCCGTGATTGTACGGCAACTTGATGGTGGCTGGTGGTTCATTGCCCTGGGGCGGTAAGTGTGCGCTGTGATATGTTGGGGCCGCGTGGCCGCCGCAAACGTGGAGACGTAGGGTTGGGCCAGCGCGAAGGGTGGTGCGATATGAAGGACCGGCTTCCGGTCATAGTCTGCCTCTTGATGGTTTGCAGCCCCCCGGCCGCCACGGCGCAAGAACCCAAGGCGGGACAGCCGATGTTCGAGCGCATTGACGCGCACGCGCATGTTTTCCAGGCCGCGCCGCAGGTCTATGAAATGCTCCAGCGGCTGGACCTGCGCATCGTGAACATCTGTGTTGTGGACAAGTACGAGCGCGGCTACGAAGAGGCGGACCCGCAGCACGCCAAGGCCCTGGAAGTCTTTCGGGGCAGCCGGGGCCGCACGCTCTGGTGCTCAACCTTCGACCCGCAGGATTGGGAAAGCCCAGGATTCGCCGAGCGCGTCATCGTAGAGCTTAACAAGACCTTTCAGGACGGCGCCATCGCAGCGAAAATCTACAAGAGCATCGGGATGGAGTTGAAGTCGAAAGCCGGCCGCTACCTGATGCCTGACGATCCGGTCTTCGACCCCATCCTCGAATTCATCGCCGCGCGCAACAAAACTCTATATGCGCACATCGCCGAGCCCTCGGCGGCTTGGCGGCCGCTTGACCCTTCAAGTCCTCACTACTCCTACTACAAGGCGAACCCTGACTGGCACATGTACCTCCACCCGGAGCGTCCGTCGAAAGAAGCCATCCTGGCTGCTCGCGACCACATGGTCGCCCGCCACCCCAAGCTGCGTGTGGTGGGGTGTCACCTAGGGAGCATGGAAGACGATGTGGACGAGATCGCAAAGCGTTTCGATCTCTACCCCACCTTTGTGGTAGACACTGCCGCGCGCGTGCCTGACCTGATGCGGCAGCCGCGGGAGAAGGTCCGCATGTTTCTCATCAAATACCAGGACCGCGTGCTCTATGCAACCGACCTGGTGATGATGCCTTGGGACAACCCGGAAGAAGCGGTGAAGCAATGGGAGGCTGAGTACGCGCGCGACTGGAAGTACTTTGCCACGGACGAGGCTATCACTTACAGCGGCCACACGATTGGCGGCTTGGCTCTGCCGAAATCAGTTCTGCGGAAGCTCTATCACGATAACGCGGTTAGGTGGGTGCCCGGGATTCTCGGGGCGAAGTGAAACGCCATTAGCGACCGTCGGGCAAGATGTCCCTGGCGCCAACGGCCTGGCGGCTGTTCACTTCTCCCCTTTGCGCGGACATTGTGATAAGGTTTGCCCGCTCAGGTGACAGAGCGAATCGGGGGTCAGGCCTATCGCGTCCGAGGTTCGCACCCTCACCTGCCAGGAAGGGCAACGCTATGAGAATCGTCAAAATCCTTGCGGGCTACTTGGCTCTCATGGTTATGGCAGCGTGGGCGCAGGGGCCTGCCGAGAGCGGCTGGGTTTCGCTATTCAACGGCAAGGATCTCTCCGGCTGGCGCGCGCACGGCGCGGAGAAGTGGGTTGTGGAAAACGGTGAGATTCTCGGCGAGAGTACCGTAGG
>JALHUF010000528.1 GCA_022866195.1 Terriglobia bacterium | reverse complement strand
GTGTTTGGTATCAAAACCACCATTCCCTTTTTCCGCCGCGTGGTGGATCATGCGGATTTCGTCGCCGGGCGGATCGACACGGGCTTCATTGACCGCGCCCTAGCCGAAGGAATTCTCTCCGAGGACGAGCCCTCGGCGGAACTGGAACGTGTGGCGCTGCTGGCGGCGGCGCTCGATGCCAGCCGGCAGTGGTCGCGGCGATCGCGACCCGCCCCGCCGGCGCGAGAAAGCGCGTGGAAAACTGCGGGCCGCGACGCACTCCTGAATCGCTGGCCGACGCGGGGCACGTAATCTGTGGGAAGCGGCGAGGGGGACAACCCGTCCCGCCTGGTCGGGATCGCCGCTACAGGGAGAGAGTGAAACTTACCATTACGCTCCAGCACGGTTCCCGCACGAGTGAGCACCAGCTTGAGCTCTCGCCGCCGGCGAACGCTGCGGCCAACGGTGGCCCGTTGGCCTACGTCCTCGACCAGGAAGCCGGCGCGGCCGACTGGGCGGAAGTGGCCCCGGGGACGTATTCGATTCTCCTCGGCGGCCGCTCTTACGAGGCGCAGGTGACGTCTCCGCCCGCCGAGGCAACGGCCCGCGACATCTGCCGCGTCGTGACGGTGGGCACGCGCCACTACCGGGTGGAGGTGCGCGACCCGCGACGGCGGCGAACCGCGGGCTCCGCGGTCCCTGCCAATGGCCCGCAAGAGATTGTCGCTCCCATGCCCGGGAAGATCGTCAAGCTCCTGGTGACCGAGAACCAGGAAGTGGGCCAGGGCGCTGGCCTGCTGGTGATTGAAGCGATGAAAATGCAGAACGAACTCCGCGCCCCGCGTGCGGGCCGGGTGGAGAAAATCTATGTCGTGCCAGGGAAAGGAGTGGAAACAGGCTCGCGCCTGGTGCGGCTGGTGTGATCTGGCCTGACCTCCTCAGGGTCGGGGATTTTTCGGGGGACACCTTCCTGTGGGTCTGACCCACGGCTACTCACGTTGCTCCTCTCCGGGGAGCGGCCGACCCACGCTGGTTATTTGATTTGCGCGGTGTTGGCGCCCGCCGCGACCACCTTTTCCGCCAGGTAGTTGCGCACCTTGGCCCGATTCCGCAGGTCCTCAAGGTAAGCGGCCCTCAGGAGCTGCTCGCGTTCGTTCATCAAGGTCTGCCGGATGGCGCTGCGGACCTGGGGATCGGCCAGGCTGCGCTGCCCGGCCTCCTCGCGTCCCAGCAGTTTGAGGATGTGATAGCCGTCTGCGGTGCGGATAATCCCGGTCATCTGTCCCACCTTAAGCGAGGTGATGACCTGCTTGAGCTGAGCATTGGAAGCGAGCGTGGTGGCGGGAATGAAGCCCATGTCTCCGCCCGCTGCCGCCGTGCGCGCGTCCTCGGAGTACTCCTGGGCCACCTTGGCGAAGTCCTCCCCGGACTGCAGACGCGCGTAGAGGGCCGTAATCTTCCGCTCCGCCGCCTGGGGATTCTTGGCGTCGTCGTTCTTCGTGTTCCGCACCTGGGATTCAGCGGTGGGCGTGACCGCAATCTGGGCCATGTGGTACTGCGTCTCCGGGACATTGAACGTGGCCTTGTTGCGCTCGTAGTAGTTTGCCACCTCCGCGTCGGTGACCGTGAGGCGCGAGGCAATCTCCTTGTTGATGAGTTTGTTGATGATGAGACTCTGGCGCACTTCGTCCCGCAGGCGGGCCGGATTTAGTCCCTGCTCGGTTAACTTCTTTTGGAACTCCTCCTTGGAGTAGGGACTCTGCAACTCCGCCACCTTCGTGTCCACCTCCGCTTCCGAAAGCCGGATTTGCGCCCGCGAAGCGTGGGCCACCAGGATCTCGTTGTTGATGAGCTCGTTCAGGATGTTCAACTGGAAGCTGAACGCCTGTTCCGGGCTGCCGGCCTCCGAGCCTGCGGCCACGCGGCTGCGGTAGTACCTCTCCACTTGCTCACGGTAGATGGGCTTGCCGTCGACGTCAGCCCAAACCTCGCGCTCGGAGGGAGTCTTGCGGCTGCACCCGGCGAGCACCACCAGCAATGCCAAGCTCATGAACACCGCGGCCGCGGCGCCGCGTCGATGACGATGGTCTCTTGGATTCATACGTTCATTGTAGCGCCGATTGCGGCGGAACTTGAACAGATGTTTCGGGAGCAGGTAGCCACGGCACCGCTCTTGTGCCGTGGGCTCTACTCAGGGCGCAGTTGAAAAGCGCCTTGGCTGTGGCTACCATGGTGGCATGTCCAGGGTACGGCGGCGGCTGGTCAGCGACCGAATCTTCTTTGTCACGGTCAATCTGCGGCGCAGTCTTCCTTTTCTGCGGGAGGAGGAATTGCCGTTGGTGGTGGAAGCGCTGGCCGAATCCCGGCGGCGGATGGAGTTCCTGCTGTGCGGTTACGTCGTCCTGCCGGATCACTGGCACGCGCTGATCCGGCCGCGGCCACCCCTCACGATTTCGCGGGCGGTGCAGAGCGTGAAATGACAGGCAGCCAGCTTGCTCAACCGGAAACGTGGGAGGCGGGGAACACGACGCAGGATGGTACGGGGGTGGGCACGCACACGTATCAGTGGGACGCGGAGGGTCGGCTGAAATCCGTGGACGATGGCACGACGGCAAGCTATGTGTACAACGCGTTGGGGCAACGGGTAGAGAAGCTTGTGAGCTCCGCCTACACGGAGATCGTTTACGGCCTAGGCGGTCAGCCCATCGGCTACCACAACCGGACCGACTGGACCGACCAGTTCTTCTATCTGGGCGCGACGCCGTTTGCCAAGTATCAGGGCAATGTGACCTACTTCATCCACGGCAATCACCTGGGCTCTACAAGCATGGTCTTCAACCACACGGGCGGGACGGTGGCGCAAGACGAAATCTTCTACCCTTGGGGCGAGCGCTGGGACTACGCAGGGACGCTTTATGACGAGCGCTTCGCCAGCCTGGGCCGCCGCGACGCGGAAACGGGCAACGACCCGACGCTGTTCCGCATGTATGAGTCTCGCCTCTACCGCTGGCTCTCGCCCGACCCGGGGGCAGGCAGTATCTACAATCCCCAATCCCTCAACCGTTACGCCTATGTGCTGAACAACCCCGTGAGCTTCATTGACCCGTTGGGGCTTGATCCCACGTGTACCATCACGATTGTCGATGACCAGCATCTGCTGAGTTCGACGCAGCTTGCCGAGGCCCAGATCGAGATTATCAACATGTTCAAACAGGCCGGAATCAACGTAATGTTCAATCAGACTAATCCCGACTTCACCGTCACGCTTGTTCCGCAACCCGGGTTCTGGCAAGCCGGGGTTCAGCCTGGTGATTTGGCTGTTAACGACGCATATCTCGGAGGGCTTTTGGGTGTGGCTAGCAGTGCCACCGCGTTTACGGAGCGCATCGGCAAAGAAGTGGGCCCCAATATGGGCACGGCACTGGGCCGAGTCGTCGCACATGAGTTTGGCCACTTTGGTCTTGGCTTGGTGCACAGGAAAGGTTGGCCAGGGGAGCTCGAAATAGGGATCATGGCTCAAGGCCTCGACTGGCTGTCTAACGGTCAAAACTTCGACCCGCGATTGCATGTGCCGCAACTGCAAGCCTTCTGTGAGTAGAGAAGTCAGAAGAGGGCACGCGCGGGGGGCAGTGGGGGCCACCGGGGCCGTGGATCCTGGGGAGGGATTATGATCTGGGATCCGACGTATACCTATGAATGCCAGGGAGGGGACTGTGGCTTTACGTTTGGCGCTTATTGGGGAACATACATTCCCTTCCCGAGGCCGCGCCGAAAGTAGGCCCGAGTGGAAACATTGGTGGCCGGAGTTCGAAGTCACTCTTCCTTCTGTTAAGGGAAAGAAAGACTCATGATTTGGGGATTGCGTGTATGAAGAATGTCCCGCCAGGATGGGGAGGACGGCTATGGAGCACGCGCCTGCGGAGGCTATTGATTGCAGGTTTTCTCGCCTTGTTTCTCATCTTTTCAGTCATCGTGAATGTCCGACAGTATCCGTTCTTTTTTGCACCGGTCTATTTCGAATGGGATGCGACGGCGGGATTCGAGAGGATCTCCGTGCCTCCACCGGGGAAAGAACCCCACCCCCTGACGAGAATTTATGCCGGTTTGATTGCCTTGCAGGCGAGACCTTGGATCGCCGCTGAATTCAGGGACTGGGGGTGGACATCAGCGAAGGGACACAGCACGGTCATGCTGCTTCCGTTTCCGCCAATTGTTTACGGACTCCATCGGCTTTCCCATTGGGAGATCATCGATCCCGAAGTGACGCCACTGATGCATGCCGCGGAACGCGATAACTTGCGGTTAGTGAAGCTAATCTTGGCTTCCGGCGCAGATGTCAACGCGCGAGACCAGCGCGGGTGGACGCCCTTGATGCACGCGTGCATGACCCGGCTGGCGAGCGCCGAAATCGTTGAGGCACTGATCGGCGCCGGCGCCGACGTGAATGCAAAGGACAGAGTCGGCAGGACGGCGCTGATCTGGGCTCTGAGAACCGGTGGGGGCAAGGAAGTGCATGAAAAGGTGCGTTTACTGTTAGCAGGAGGCGCCGATCCAAACGCCAAGAGTCAATACGGGGAAACACCCCTATTGCACGCGACTAGTGCGCGCAGCCTCGATACGGTGGCCCAACTACTGGCCGCTGGCGCGGATCCGAACGCGGCAGCGTGGAAGGGCGAAAGTGCCCTCGCTTTTGCCCGGCGCGTGGGCGACACCGAGATGGTTAAGTTGTTGAAGCGGGCTGGAGCCCGGGATTGACCTGCCTCCACTAGGCAGTTCCGAAGGCAGGTGGTCCATCGCCAGCACTGAGGTGTCCCCCAGATAATAGCATCGGAAGCTAGACCACGGCCACCGGTCAGGAGCAAGGTAGCGCAGAGTTCGGCTTATTCGAACTCTGCGGTCCTTCCCATCACAAAAGCCGCAGAGTTTCTGCGACGCGAAACTCTGACCTTATAGATGCGCTACCTGCTTGAACAGGAGTTTCGGCAGGCGGAAGGGGTTGGGCAAGAAGCAGCAGTCGTGGTAAAATGTAAGGCTGGATTTCATCTTATTCGGTTGTCCGACGAGGTATAGGCATGGCTCAGGCGTGCGAAATCTGCGGGAAAGGCCCGGTGTACGGAAACCGCATCAGCCACGCGCACAATGTCACCAAACGTCGCTGGAACCCCAACTTACGCCGGGTGCGGGCCCTCGTGAAAGGCGCCCACAAAACGATCCGCGTTTGCACGGCCTGCATCCGTGCCGGGAAAGTGGTGAAAGCCACTAAGCGACGGCTCAGCGTGGCAACGTCCGCCGGCCCGTTGTTGCCCCCTTAAGATCATTTCCGTAGCCATAACCCCGCTCAAATCCCCGCAGGTAGGGGGCTGCTTCTGCCCGGCCGGTGAACCTCCGGCTAGACTTCCGCGACCACATCAATCTCCAGGGCGGCCTCGCGCGGCAGGCGCGCCACCTGCACCGTCGCCCGTGCCGGCGGATTTTCTCCGAAGAACTTGGCGTAAACCTCATTCATCCTGCCAAATTCCCCCAAGTCCCGGAGATAGACGGTGGCCTTCACTACCTGCGCCAGGCCTGAACCTGCCGCTTCCAGAATGGCCGCGAGGTTTTCCAATACTTGCTCGGTCTGGACGCCAATGTCGCCCCCCACAAGCTGGCCCGTGGCGGGATCGAGAGGAATCTGGCCGGAAACAAAGACGAGATTGCCAACCCGGACTGCCTGCGAGTACGGACCAATCGCTGCCGGCGCGTTGGGGGTGGAAATCACTTGCTTGCTCAAGGTTTTTCTCCTCCGCAGTGGTGTTGTCTGACGAACGTACCCCGCTCCCTCCGCCGCCGGCCCGAGGATTGCGTTTGTCCTGTGAGCGGCGAGAACAAAGGGGAAGCGCGCGCCGGGAGATTTTCCGGCGCCCGGACAAGGCCCCCGCGCCAGATCTCACGCATGCATGATCCGCTCGACCTCGTAAACCCCCTCAATTTTCCGCAGCGACGAGACGATCTTCTCCAGATGCTCCACGTCCACGATGTCGAGCGTCACGTCGATGAACGCCCGGTTGTCGGCGGTGCGCGCCTCGATGTTCTGAAGGTTGGAGTGCACCCCGCTGATGGCCGAAGTCACATCGGCCAACAAACCCTGACGGTCCGCCGTGAACAGCGTGAGCTTGACGGGATAGAGGCTGTACTTCGGCCCCGCCCATTCCACGTCGATCCGGCGGTCGGCATCATACAGGAGGTTCTGAACATTGGGGCAACTCTTGGAGTGGACGGCAATCCCTTTGCCGCGCGTCACGTAGCCGCTGATCTCCTCGCCGCGGATCGGGTTGCAGCATTTGGCCCGGTAAACCATCAAATCGTCCTGGCCATGAACCTGGATGGCCAAGTCGCGCGCCAGGCCGAGCGCCCGCTTGGCGCCCGGCGTTAGGCGCGCGGGCTGCTCCGCCTCGACGGGAACCGAAGGGGCCAGCTTCGCCAGGACTTTGCGCGCCGCGAACTTGCCGTAGCCAAGGCTAGCGTAAAGATCTTCCGGTTGCGTGCATCCATAGTCGCGCGCCACCCGCAGGTAGTCCTCCTCGGAGATCTTCTTCAGGACGACCTCATACTTCCGGGCCTCCTTCTCCAGCAACTTCTTGCCGATCTCGATGGCCTGCTCTCGCTGGATGACGTTGATCCAGTGCTTGATTTTGTTGCGCGCCCGGGAGGTCTTCACCAACCCCAGCCAGTCGCGGCTGGGCGTGTGATTGGCCTGGGTGGTGATCTCCACGATATCCCCGTTCCGCAGCCGATACTTCAACGGCACAATCCGCCCGTTCACTTTGGCCCCCACGCAGCGGTGGCCGACCTCCGTGTGGATGGCATAGGCAAAGTCGATGGGAGTGGCGTCGCGCGGCAGGACAATCACTTTACCCTTGGGCGTGAAGGTATACACCTCTTCGGGGTAGAGGTCGATCTTGAGAGTAGAGAGGAAGTCCCCCGAATCGCGGATGTCTTGCTGCCACTCCACCAGGTGGCGGAGCCAGGCGAAGCGTTCTTCGTCCTGCTGCGCCAGAGGCTGGCCGTCCTTGTACTTCCAGTGCGCCGCAATGCCTTGCTCCGCCACGCGGTGCATCTCCTCGCTGCGGATCTGCACCTCGAAGGGCTGGCCGTGCGGTCCGATCACCGAGGTGTGCAACGACTGGTAAAGGTTGGGACGGGGAATGGCAATGAAGTCCTTGATGCGGCCCGGCACCGGCCGCCAGGTGTTGTGAATGATACCCAGGGCCGCGTAGCAGTTCCGGACGGTGTCCGTAATAATGCGGATCGCCAGCAGGTCGTATACCTGCTCGATGATAATGTGCTGGCGCTTCATCT
>JALHUF010000527.1 GCA_022866195.1 Terriglobia bacterium | reverse complement strand
GGGGCTGGGCCAGGTGGCTCACCAGCTCACGGAGGGCGGGCGCATCTCCAACGAGCTCACCCTGGAGGCCCCTTATCCCGCCACCGAGGGACCGCAGGCACTGACGCAGCTCACCAGCATGATGGAGGGGGGCTGGATCGAACCGGAACAGCAAGAAACGACTGCCGTCGAGGCGCAATTCAAGGGCATCGATGACGCGCTGGCAGAAATAGTGGGCGGAGACCGATCGAAAGCGCGCACGGCCATGGGTGCCGGGCCCGTCAAGATCAACGGGGTCGACTTCGCCCTCTTCCTGGGCAAGCAACTGCTGGAAGGGGCAAGCCTTTTCGACCGCAAGCACCTGCGCGACTCTCTGAAGCTCCGAACGCTCTGCGGGGTGGCGGACGATTCCGCCAAGGCTGCCCTGAGCCTGCTTAAGGACAATCCCAACGCGGACAAAGAGAAGGCCGCCAAGAAGCTCCAGGAGGACATCAAGAAGGCGCTCAAGTTCATGTAGCGGGATGCAGTCCTGTCCGTCAGCTGACGGATTTGTGAGCCGGCCTTTTCTTTTGTGGCGCGCGGCAAAAGCGGCCTGAGGAAGCCGTGGACGGTAATCAGTGGCTTGGTTTCAACCCCGGTTCGGCAGTAGGGGCGGGAGGCGCTGGCGGGCCCGCGCCCCCGTGGGGACTCGCACCCATGCCGCTCGATGGCGAACTTGATTCCACCTGCCAGCGGTCGCCCACCCGCCGCAACAGGTAGCGCACTCCCACGCTCAGGTTCGGCGACTGCTTGCTGCGGAACTTGACCTCCGCTTCCGCCTTGTCCCCTGCGAATTTGACGTCTTGAACCTCGAGCGTCATGTTCGCCAGCACCAGGTTTTGCCGTTGCTGAAGGTGGGTCTCAATCGCCGCCTGGATTGCGGCCTTGGATTGCGTTTCCGCCGTCCGGCTGCAACCAACGACGAGCAGCAGCAAGCCGAGAAGGCAGACCGATAAGAAACGCATGCGAACCTCCCCACAAGACTCCACGGTACTGCAAGGAACGAGCGGTTGTCAAAACGCGGCCCGGACGGGCGCGCCGCGAATTCAGCCCAGCCGCTCTGGGGGCCGCGAAACCCATATCTTGAGTTGCTTAACGCTGGACCTTGCTGCTATTCCCGGTGCGCTTCCCGTTTTGCGCGCACCTGTGCTACGATGCAAAAGTTGGGAAGCAAAGCTAGCCGGGAGGCTTCGCTGACTGTTTTCTTCAAGCAGGATTTTCAGGCGGATTCCCAAGACCAACCCAATGACTGAGCTAACCTCACGTCCCCGAATCCTGAGCGGCATGCGCCCTACGGGAAAGCTCCACTTGGGCAACCTGGTCGGCGCGCTCCAGAACTGGGTCAAGCTTCAGGACGATTATGAGAGTTTCCATTTCGTGGCCGACTGGCACATGCTGACCACGGACTACGCCGATACGGCGAACCTGCATGCCAACACCTGGGAGATGGTGGCCGATTGGCTCGCGGCCGGACTCGATCCCGAGAAGGCCACATTCTTCATCCAGTCTCTTCTGCCCGAGCACGCGGAACTCCACCTGCTCTTCTCCATGGTGACTCCGCTCGGCTGGCTGGAGCGCGTCCCGACTTACAAAGAACAGTTGGACAACATCAAAGATCGAGACCTGCACACCTACGGCTTTCTGGGCTACCCGGTGCTGCAGGCTGCCGACATCTTGATGTACAAGGCGCAATACGTCCCCGTCGGCGAAGACCAGGTGGCTCACGTGGAGTTGACGCGTGAGATTGCCCGGCGCTTCAACAGTTTCTACGGGCGGGTGTTCCCCGAGCCCCAGGCGCTGCTCACGCCCACGCCGAAATTGCCCGGCACCGACGGGCGCAAGATGTCCAAGAGCTACGACAACGCCATTTTCCTGGGCGACGCGCCCGATGTGGTCTCCAGCAAATTGGCCACCATGATCACCGATCCGGCGCGCAAGCGGCGTACCGATCCCGGAAATCCCGATGTTTGCCCGGTATTCGACCTGCACAAGGTTTTTTCGTCCTCGGAGACTATTGATCGGGTGAACCGCGAGTGCCGCACCGCGGAGATTGGCTGCCTGGACTGCAAGAAGCTGCTGGCCCAGCACCTGAACGAGTCTCTGGCGCCCATCCAGGAGCGCCGCAAGCCTTACGAGCAGAACCCGCAGCGGGTCTGGGATATCCTCGAAGCAGGCACGGCCAAAGCGCGTCAGGTCGCCCAGGCCACGATGGCCGAGGTGCGCGCGGCGGTAAAGTTGAAATGAAAAAGAGCTGTCAGCCATCAGCAGTCAGCCAGAAAAGCCGCTGGTCTTGCTGAAGGCTGATCGCTGACCGCTGAAAGCTTGGAGAATGGACGAACCCCGCGAGCCGAACAGCGAATCGCCGCCCCATCAGGCCGAGGACTTCGGCACCGCTCCCGCCCCCAAGCGCGCCAGCCACACAGCCGCGGCGCCCCCGCCCGTGAAGCTGGAAATCTACGAGGGCCCACTCGACTTGTTGCTCGACCTCATCCGCAAACAGGAAATCAACATCTACGACATCCCCATCGCCAAGATCACCCAGCAGTATCTGGACTATCTCCGGTTGCTGGAGGACATGAACATTGACGTGGCGGGCGAGTTTGTTCTGATGGCGGCCACGCTGATTTACATCAAATCGCGGATGCTGTTGCCGCCCGACCCCACGGCGCCGCCGGAGGAGCAGGAAGACCCGCGCCTGGAACTCGTGCATCGGCTCCTGGAACACGAGCAGTTCAAGAACGCGGCGCAGATGCTCCAATCGAAGCGGATGGTTGAGGACGCCACCTGGACCCAGCCGGGCATTGGGGAATTTGTGGAGGCCGAGGACGAGCCCGGCCTCACGGTCTCGGTTTTTGACCTAATCTCGGTATTTCGCGATGTGCTGGAGCGCACCAAGAAGCACCCGCAGTTGGAGATTCAGCGTGAGGAAGTGACCGTGGCGCAGATGATCGAGCACGTCAAGCAG
>JALHUF010000526.1 GCA_022866195.1 Terriglobia bacterium | reverse complement strand
CGCTGGTCGGTGGACCTGTTGGTGGACGAGTGCAGAGCGGCCTACGATTTGGGCATTCCCGCCGTTATCTTGTTTGGCATCCCGGAAACGAAGGACGAGGTGGGTTCGGGCGCCTACAATCCCGAAGGCATCGTGCAGCGCGCGGTCCGGGCGCTGAAGCAAGCGGTGCCTGGCTTGCTCGTGATCTGCGACCTCTGTCTTTGCGAGTACACGAGCCACGGGCATTGCGGTGCGGTGAAAAACGGCGAGATTGACAACGATTCAACACTTGACCTGCTCGCCAGGACGGCACTCGCCCAGGCCCGCGCCGGTGCTGATATGGTTGCGCCTTCCGATATGATGGACGGCCGCGTCGGACGCATCCGCGCGGCATTGGATGCGCAAAGTTTCACGCAGATTCCCATTCTGGCTTATTCCGCCAAGTACGCCTCGGGGTTCTACGGACCTTTTCGGGAGGCGGCGGATTCTACACCCCAGTTTGGCGACCGCCGATCACACCAGATGGATCCCGCCAACCAGCGCGAGGCGCTGCGCGAAATCGCCTTGGACATTGAAGAGGGCGCCGATATCATCATGGTGAAGCCGGCGCTCCCCTACCTCGACATCATCGCCCTGGCGCGCCGCCGGTTCGAAGTCCCCATCGCCGCCTACCAGGTAAGCGGGGAATTTTCGCTCATCGAGGCCGCGGCCAGAATGGGCTGGATTGACCGCGAGCGGATTATCCTGGAATCGCTCACCTCCATCCGCCGCGCCGGCGCGGACATCATTCTGACTTATTTCGCTAAAGACGCGGCGCGGTTGTTGGGCGCATAAGTGCCCTGGGCCGTCTTCGGACTGGAAGCCTATCTTCGATTGGACCAAGCGTGGATTCTTGTCGTAGGGGAGCCCTTTGGGCTCCCGCTCAGGAGATCGAGCAGACGGGAGGGCAAAGCCCTCCCCTACCTTTTGAAACGCCCACGCTGAGAAGCGTGCCGAGTGTGGCCAGCCTTTCCCGCCGAGTACTTATCGCCTTCGTTCTGACGGTTGCGCTTTCCTCACTTGCAGTAGCCACCGAGGCACCAAAGAAGCGCGTCACCCTTGCCCAGCGCATCGAGGCCATCCTTCGGCGCACGGAGGCGCGCCGCGGGCTCTGGGGCATCGAAGTGGTTCGCCTTTCCGACGGCAAGGTTTTCTTCAGTCGCAACGCCGACCGGCTTTTTTTGCCTGCTTCGAATATGAAGCTGTTTACCACGGCGGCGGCCATGGAGAAACTCGGCGTGGATTTCGTTTTTCGCACCACGGTGGAAGCGGAGACGGCGCCGGACTCCAGCGGCCGCGTGGCAGACCTCTTCCTGATCGGACGCGGTGACGCGAATCTGGGCAACCGCGTGCTGCCCGGCCAATTCCCATCCGCCCCCCAGGAACCCGCGGACGCGGTGCTTCAAAGGCTGGCGGACCAGGCCGTAGCGCACGGCCTCCACGAGGTGACGGGGAACCTGGTGGCTGACGACAGCTACTTCCTCTTTGAGCCTTATAGTCACGGCTGGGACGCAGAAGACTTGCAGTGGGGCTACGGAGCCCCGGTTACGGCACTGGCTTTCAACGACAATGCCTTGCTGCTGCGGGTTCGGCCTGGAGCGGCGGCGGGTGCAACCGCTGAGGTTCGCCTGGAGCCCTTCCCGGATTACTACCAGCTCAACAATCGGGTGGAGACCTCCGCAGCAGGGACACGGAAGCGCATCTTCGTCGAGCGCGCTCCGGGCTCGCGGCAACTGGACGTCTGGGGTGAGATCCCCGTGGACGCCGGTGAGGCGCAAGATTCGGTTTCTATCGACAATCCCCCGCAGTTGATGGGCGAGCTTCTTCGGCACGCGCTGGAAGCGCGCGGGGTCCGGGTCCGCGGCCGCGTGGAGGTCCGTCACGTGACACGCATCGAAGCTGCCACCACGCCAGATTCCTTTCCCAAGCCGTCGCCGCGCGTGGTGCTGGCCGAGCATGTCTCCGGGCCGCTCGCGCAGGAAATCAAAACCATCAACAAGTTCAGCCAGAACCTGCACGTAGAAATGCTGCTCAGGACGCTCGGACGGGAAGTGAAGAACGGCGGCAGTCTGAGCGCCGGCTTGGACGTCCTCAAGGAATTCGCCGCGCAGGTGGGCATTGACCCGGCCGAGGCCAATTTCGCCGATGGCTCGGGCCTTTCGCGTCATGCCCTGGTGGCACCGCGTGCCGTAATCAAACTGCTGAAATACATGGCTGCCTCGCCGCGCTTCGGGGCTTATCTGGATTCGCTGCCGGTGGCGGGTGGGGACGGCACTTTGGCGGAGCGCTTCAGGGGTTCGCCGGGGCGCGGCCGTATCCGCGCTAAAACGGGCACGATGGAACACGTTAACGCGCTCGCGGGTTACCTGGAGCTACCTTCAGGGGAGCGGCTGGCGTTCTCTATCATGGGAAACGGCTACCTCCTGGAACCAGCCGAGGGAGCTGCCGTGGTTGACCGCATCGCTCTGGCCATCCTTCAGCACTTTTCCGGCCGGCGAAAAACAAGGTAGGGGAGCATCCTCACGGTGCTCCCGTGTGGCAGCACGGGCGGGAGGCTCGTGACGGCCGTCCCTTACAGGAACCAACATGAAAACCATCACTATCTTCGGCAGTTCGTTGCCGCACGAGGGCAGCTCGGCTTATGCGGAGGCGCGTGGGCTGGGGCGACTGCTGGCGGAGGGCGGCTTTGCCGTCTGTAATGGCGGCTACGGGGGCTTGATGGAGGCGTCGGCCCGGGGTGCGCGCGAGGCTGACGGGCATACTATCGGCGTCACCTGCGTGCTCTGGGCGTCTCGGGCCAATCCGTGGATTGTGGAGGAGATTCGGACGCATTCCTTCCTGGAGCGCCTGACCACACTCATCGAGCGGGGCGATGCCTACCTCGTCCTGCCCGGGGGCACCGGCACGCTCGCGGAGCTGGCGCTGGTATGGGAAATGATGAACAAGTCGGCTCTGGCCAAGACCGTGGGTGGGCGAAAACCGCTGCTGGTCATGAGCCCGTACTGGCAGCCTGTCATCGAATGCTTGAGACAGGAAGGGCAGCTTAACTCAAGGTCCACTTGGCGGGCGCCCGCCATGGAGATTGTCACCCTGGTCACGACCGTAGATGAAGCCGTAGAGTATTTGCGGAAGCAGTTGTAGTCTGGCACGGTTTCCCTTCTCAGCGGGACGACACCCGCGTTGACACTCTTGTCTCCCGCCGCTACGATTTAGGCTGAGTTGAACATTCCGCATGAATTGTTCCGATCCCAGGTCCGAAGTCAGCGACAGCTTTTCCCTCAAGGTGCTGGAGTTCCCGGCCGTGGTGGGACTGTTGCGCGGGTTTCTCTCCGGGCCCATCAGCGAGCCGGCGCTTGAGGAGCTTAAGCCCCGCGCGCAGCTTGAAGAAATCGCGCGCGATTTCGCGCATGTTGCGGAAGCGCGCGAGTATCTTCGCGAAAGTCCCCGCCCCAGTCTCGGCTTGCTGAAGGACCCGCGAGGCATGTTGGACGAGCTAGCCCCCGAGGGGGTGTCCTTATCCGCGCTGGAGATTCTGGCGGTGGTGGAAGTGGCCCGCGCCGCCCGCGACCTCCGCTCGCTCTTCCTGAAGACCCCTTTCACCCGCCTGGACGGCCTCGTGCGTGGCTTGGCCGACTTCCGCTCGCTGGTGGCGGAACTGGACGGCAAAATCCTTCCGGACGGTTCCATTGATTCCTCGGCGAGCCCGGAACTGGCGCGTATTCGCCGGGCCATCGAGCGTCTGCGCCGGGAAGTGCAGGCCGCGCTCGAGAAGCTGCTGCGCCGTTACAGCCAGGACCACGTGTTGCAGGACGCCGTGGTCACCATCCGCAACGAGCGCTTTGTCATCCCCATACGCGCCGAAGAGAAGCGACGCGTCGCCGGCGTGGTCCACGGCGCCAGCTCCTCGGGCGCGACCGTTTATCTTGAGCCCCTCGAGACGCTGCCACTCAACAACGAACTGGTGGAACTTCAGGACCGGGAATTCGCCGAGATTCAGCGCATCCTGGCCGAGTTCAGCGCCAAGCTCCGGGAGCGACGTGAAGACCTTCTGACGGCCGCCGAGATCCTGAGCGAGCTTGACTTGGCATTTGCCAAGGCGGAATTTGCCCGCGCCTACGATTGTTGCCTGCCCCAGTTTGCCGGTGAGCGCGCGCTTGTGCTCAAGGACGTCCGGCACCCGCTGCTGGAGAAAACCCTGCGTGCCCAAAAGCGGAAACCGGTGCCGCTGACGGTCGAACTGGCAGAACCCAGGACGCTCATGGTAGTCAGCGGCCCCAACACTGGCGGGAAAACTGTGACCGTAAAGACCATCGGCCTCGCCGTGCTCATGGCCCAGGCGGGTCTGCCGGTACTCGCCAGCGAAGCCCACCTGCCGCTTTTCGGGCGGGTGCTGGCTGATATCGGCGACCAGCAGTCCATTGAGGCGAACCTGAGCACCTTCTCCGCACATGTGACGAACATCCAGGCGATGGCCCAGGTGGCGGACCGGAATGATTTGGTGCTGTTGGATGAGCTCGGCGCCAGCACCGAGCCGAGCGAAGGAGCCGCTCTGGCCGTGGCCATTCTTGAGTATTTCCGCGCTCGCCAGGCGATGACCTTCGTGACGACCCACCATTCGCGTCTGAAAGCATACGCTGCCGAAACCCCGGAAGCCGTGAACGCCGCCATGGAGTTCGACGAAGCAACACTTCAGCCCACTTACCGCCTCCTGATTGGCCTGCCGGGGAAATCCAGCGCCTTGGAGATCGCTGAGCGCCTGGGCCTGGAGCGTTCCATCGTGGAGAAGGCGCGTACGCTGCTCCACCCGGCGGAGGCGGAGGCCGCGTCGTTGCTGGCCAAGCTCCACGAGCAGAAAGCCGAGTTCGAGCGCGGGACCGTCCGCCTGGCGGAGCAGCAGCGAGAATTGGAGGCCCGCCGAGCCGAGCTGGAGCAGGAGTTTCAGCAGAAACGTCGCGCCAAGCTTCAGGAGCTCGATGGGCGTCTGGAGAAGACGCTAGGTCAATACGAGAAAAAATGGGAACAGGCCGTCGCTGAGCTCCGCGTCCAGGCCGAGGCGGCGAAGGCGGCCAGGCGGGCTGACCGCAAAGCTGCGGGTCTGAAGCAGGAAGTCCGGGAGGATTGGAACGCCCAAGTGCTCGAAGCCCTGGGCGCGCCTGCCGCGGAGGACGAGGTGACCGTGGATGGGGCGCCCGCAATCGGTGATCGAGTGCGGGTGGCGAACCTTTCCGCCCCGGGTACGGTTGCTCGTATCCTCGATGCTGACCACCTCGAGATCCAGGTAGGCCGGGTGAAGATGCTCGTCCGCAAAGACGAGGTCCGGATTCTCGCCCGAAGGGGTGGTAGGCCGGAAGCACCATCGGCGACGGGGCTGGGACGGGTCAGGCT
>JALHUF010000525.1 GCA_022866195.1 Terriglobia bacterium | reverse complement strand
GGGAATTGAGGGCATGAATTCTTCCTCCAGGACATGGGAATGTTCCGACGCGAGTATTTGGGGAATTAGGCATAACCCAAGGTATGAGGCCAGCGAGACAACCAGCGCCCAGAAATGTCACCGAATCCAACCAGCACTCTCCAGCCTGCGCTCGGCAAACGCGCTCGCTGAATGCCCCGCTCAGTTGCTTGAGTCCCGAGGTCACTTCGAACGATGCGCGGCAACAAGCGCTTGCCCCAGGCTGAGCCCGCCATCACCGGCTGGCACTTCAGCGTGGGTAAAAACCTCGAAACCATCCTGAGCGAGCCGCGCCTGCAAGTGCTCCAGCAGGTAGACGTTCTGAAAAGTTCCCCCGCTCAAGCAGACGCGCCCCAGGCCCGTCTTCTCCCGCAGCAGGTTCGCGATCCGCACGAAGACCTGCACCAAACTGTTGTGGAACCTTCGGCTGATGGCGCCGGCGGGAACAGCTTCCCTCAGGTCGCGCACCAGCGCTTCAAACAGAGGACGCGTGTCTATGAGCCACTCTGGACCCTCTGGGACGAGCGCTAGAGGATAGGCAACCTCCTCGCCGCCATCGGCGATCGCCATCTCCAGCTCGATCGCCGCCTGCGCCTCGTAGGTTACGCACTGGCGAATCCCGACCAGCGCCGCCACGGCATCGAACAGGCGACCGCAACTCGATGTGAGCGGAGAATTCACGCCTCGTTCCAGCATGCGCAACAGCACGGCTATGCGACGGCGGTCAAGCTGTTGCACAAAGCGCAGCGGATAGTCCAGAAACGCCTCGCCGAAATGCTGCCACAGATAACTGACCGCCATCCGCCAGGGCTCGTGGATGGCGACGGCACCGCCCGGCATGCGCACGTAAGCAAAGTGGGCGGCACGTTCGAAGCCGGTGTAGTCGGCCAGCAGGACTTCCCCGCCCCAGATGTTCCCGTCAGTGCCGTAGCCCGTGCCATCGAGCGCAACGCCAATCACTTTCCCTTCCAGATGGTTCTCCGCCATGCAACTGGCAATGTGCGCCTGGTGGTGTTGCACGCCAACTCGTTCCATCCCGGTCTGCGCCAGCGCCCAGCGGGTCGCGAAGTAATCGGGGTGCAGGTCGTAGGCCACGAGTTGCGGCTCGACCTCCAGGATGCGTTTGAGATGCCGCACGGCTTCCTCGAAGAAACGGTAGGCCTCCAGATTCTCCAGGTCGCCGATATGCTGGCTCAGGAAGGCGTGACGACCTTTGATGAGGCAGATCGTATTCTTCAACTCGCCGCCCACGGCCAGGACCGGCGGCAACTCTTCGCGCAGAAACACCGGCACCGGCACGTAACCGCGCGAGCGGCGCCACTGGCGCACGCGCCCGCCGCTCGGACGTACCACAGAATCATCGCAGCGCAGCAGGATGTCGCGGTTGTGAACCAGGAAGAAGTCCGCCAGTCCGGCCAGGCGGGTCACCGCTTCCTGGTTGTCGATGGCGATGGGCTCTTCACTCAAGTTCCCGCTGGTCATCACCAGAGCGAGGAATCCGCCGTTGGCAAGCAGCACGTGATGCAGCGGCGTGTAAGGCAAGAACACACCCAGGTCGCTGATGAGGGGAGCGACCGATTCTGCGATGGGATTCGGATGCCGCTTTGGCAGCAGAACAATGGGCCGTTCGGGGCTGAGGAGCAAGGCGCGGCCGAACTCATCCAGGTGGCAGAACTGTTCTACGCACGCGACGTCGCGGGCCATGATGGCAAAGGGCTTCCCGACGCGTTGCTTCCTTTCGCGCAGCCGTTCTACCGCCGCGCCATTTGTGGCATCCGCCGCCAGATGGAATCCTCCCAATCCTTTCGCCGCCACCACCGCGCCGGCTTGCAGGTGCGCGGCGGCCGCACCGATGGGATCGGGCACCTCGAGCCGCTGCCCGTGGACATCCCATAATTCTGCGCGCGGGCCGCACTCCCAGCAGGCGTTGGGTTGAGCGTGGAAGCGTCGATTGGTCGGGTCGTCGTATTCGCGCTGGCAGGCGGCGCACATGCGGAAAGAGGCCATTGAAGTTCGCGGGCGATCATAGGGAATGTCGCACACGATGGTGTAGCGCGGACCGCAGTTGGTGCAATTGATAAACGGATAGCGGTAGCGGCGGTCAGCAGGGTCGAAGAGCTCACGCAGGCAATCGGCGCAGACGGCGACGTCGGGCGAGATCAGAGCCCGGTGCTCCTCCCCGACTCTGCTGGCCAGAATGCGGAACTCCCGGTCGTGGTCGCAAGGGAGCTCGCGGACAGTAACTTCGGTGACGCGGGCGAGGGGCGGCGCCTCCGCCGGCAAGCGGGTCAAAAAGGCTTCCACTGCTTCGCTCGGTCCCTGAACTTCGATGCTCACGCCGGAGGCGGTGTTGGTGATAAGGCCTGCGAGACGGAGTTCGGCGGCCAGGCGGTAGACGTAGGGCCGGAAGCCCACCCCCTGCACAATACCGAAGACTTCGATGCCTTTGCGGACTTCCATCGCCGCACCTGGACAGGTCAGGTTCGACCCGGATTCGTCGGCGCCGCCGTTGCCGCTCGCGCCGCGCGCCGCCGCGTCTCCAGCCACTCTCGCCAGCTTTCCAGACCCGCACCGGTCAGCGAGGAGACTTCCAGAATCTCCATT
>JALHUF010000524.1 GCA_022866195.1 Terriglobia bacterium | reverse complement strand
CGTGTACTCGATTTCTCAGATACCTCTCCGGCCCTCCCGAGCGGGAGCACCGTTAAGGTGCTCCCCTACGAGAAACTTCAGCGCCACCAGCCAGCCGAGCTTGGTATCCTCGGCCTTATAGACGACGCCCATTCCGCCGCCACCCAGCTTCTCCAGGATGCGATAGTGAGAAATGGACTTGCCAATCATGCGAGGAACCAGCCGTTGGGTGCCATCTTAGGCTGCGCTTGCAGGCAAGTCAACGTGCAGATGGGAGCCCAATATGCCGCCGAACTCCCATACGAGTTGGTACAATTGCCCCGGGCAGGCCCGGAGGATGTATGCTGAAGCGCGATTGGCTGGTGGAATTCCGCAAGAACCTCTTGCACGGCATTCTGCAGTTCTGGGTTGACCACGGAATCGACCGCGCATACGGCGGAGCGATGGGCTGGCTCGACCGACAAGGCAACCCGGTTCCTCCCGGTACCAAATCCGTCGCGCAGCAGGGGCGCCTCCTGTGGACGTTTGCCCAAGTTTACCGACGCTATCCCGAGCCTGCTTACGAAGAAGCTGCCGCACACATTCTGAAGTTCCTGCGCGAGAAGATGTGGGACGCGCAGCGAGGGGGCTACTACTGGCTCGTCGACCAGCAAGGCGGCTTGCGGGATGGCATGAAACTCCTGAATCCCATGTCCTACGTGCTGGAGGGCCTCGCGGAGTATTCTCTGGCGTTCCATGACGCCCGGGCTCGCCAGGAAGCGCTGGATTTGTTTGAGGTGATGGATCGCCACGCCCACGACGACAGGAACGGAGGCTATCACGTTGCCTTTAGCGAAGACTGGCAGCCCCTTCAGGACTATCAAGGCGGCCGCGCAGTCGCCGCCTCGTCCTGTGTCGGGCCAGATGAGGAAATCCACCCGGTGCTGGCCGACGCGCACGGCCGAAAGTCCTCGGATTGGAACCTCGGCATCCTCGAGGCGTTGGCCACGCTCTACGACGTGACCGAGGAGGCCGAGGTTCGCAGACGCCGGGAGGAATTGCTGGAGATTTTCGCTGCGAGGATTGTGGACACGCAGCAGGGTTATGCTCGGTTGTACTTCTCGGAGGATTGGAACCCCGCCGACAGAGACGGCGATTCGAGCCGATGTGTCTACGGCCTTGATATGGAGATGAGTTGGCTGATGACGGAGGCCGCGGCCTTGTTGGGGCGCCGCCAAGACCGCCAAGTCCAGCGCGCGTGTCTGGCCTTGGTGGATCACGCGCTGCGCGACGGATTCGACCCCGAGCACGGCGGCCTTTACCTGGAGGGGCCTGCTTCGGGCCCTGCCGACCGGAAGCGCAAAGAATGGTGGCAACAAGCCGAGGCGCTGGTGGGATTTCTGAACGCTTACCAATTGACGGGCCATCCGAAGTATCGGGAGGCCTTCGAGCAAGAGGCCCGCTTCGTCTTGGATGACTTTGTGGATCACGAGTACGGTGAATGGTATACGGCAATAGATCCCGACGGGAAAATCGACCCCGCCAAGGCCGGCCCCTGGAGAGGGCCCTACCATGCGACGCGCGCCTGCCTGGAAATCATCCGGCGATTGGGAGGTACACTGTAAATGCACTGAGGAGCGAACGGGGAATGGCCGCCCGGAAGCGTACGGGACGAGGGAGGTAAGCGCTGGGGTCAGCCTGGACCCGCTGCCGCGCTTTTAGGCGCGCAGTTCGCGCCTTGGGCCGGTGGGTACGATCAGACGAGAAGCCAAGTGAGAGCCTGGCGTCCCCGACGGGATTTGAACCCGTGTTACCGCCGTGAAAGGGCGATGTCCTAGGCCGGGCTAGACGACGGGGACCAGAAGGTCAAAAGGAAACTAAAGCGCCCAAAGTCACCGACCTTCCCCTTAGCGGCCTGCCGGCACATACAGTCCCTGGCCGCTGAGAGGGGTCATATAGTGTCTTTCGAGCGTCCCGTACAATTCTCCATCGTAACAGCGCCAGCAAAAGGCTGTCAAACCTTGTTTGGACTGGGAAGCGTTTAGAGTGGGAAACAGTCAAGTGAGCCGTTCATCGGCGCGCATTAAGGCCCGGCTTCAGGATCCCCGACGACACCACCCAGGATGCCTGCCGCCAAGGGTATTCCCCGTGAGCCCACTTTGAGGCGCGTGTGTCACCCGGCGGACGCCGTCCAAGCCGGAGGGTCCGCAGGGGGATTTCCCTCCTTCCCGGGCTGGGTTCATCGCAGGGCGGAGTATTGTTTCGTTGTGTAGCAGACAGATTGTCGCACCTTGCTGGCTTCCTCGCCGGGTTTTGGCGAGCCGAATGCTAACGTCTAAACCTGCCCCGCAATTCAACCCAGTGCCGAAAGGTGCACTGGCGAGAGAGGGGAGGGCTGTGGTCGGCGGCCGGGTCATTCGCGCGGTGGTTTGGGGAGTTTGGCACCCCGCGGAACAAAGCCCCGACGCGGCAGAATCGCCGAGCAACCCACCGCAGGACAGGTTGACGGAAGGCGAGTGCTGAGGGTATGGTGGGGGCGCTCCCTGGCCATCAGGCAACCCCGCCGCTCAGCACGCGTGGTTCTGGGACGAGGAGGAAGAAGCGGCCCATGAAGCTGCACCATGTTATCGAAGCACAGCAGTTTGACGTTCCCACTCTGCTTCAGCTCTTCGCAGTCGCCGAGAGGATGGAACAAGTGGCGGCGCGAGGCGGCATCACGGATTATCAGAACCGCATCATGGCCACGCTGTTTTATGAACCGTCGACGCGTACCCGTTTTTCCTTTGAGACAGCCATGCACCGCCTGGGCGGTCACGTCATCTCGACGGAAAACGCCGCCGAGTTCTCTTCCGTCGCCAAGGGGGAGACGCTGGAAGACACCATCCGCATCCTGAATGGCTACGCCGACGTCATCGTCATCCGCCACAAGGAAGTGGGCAGTGCCAAGCGCGCTGCGGCGGTTTCCCGCGTCCCGGTGATCAACGCCGGTGACGGCGCTGGCCAGCACCCTACGCAGGCCCTCCTCGACTTGTACACCATCCGCAAGGAGATTGGCGCCATCGAGGGCCTGCGCATCGCCATGGTGGGAGACCTGGCGCAGGGGCGTACCGTCCGCTCCCTAGCCTATCTGCTCAGCAAGTTCGCCGATGTCAGACTTTACTTTGTGGCGCCGCCGCTCCTGAAGATGAAGGAGGATATCCTCGAGCACCTTCGCGAACGCCACGTCTGGTGGACGGAAGAGACCGCTCTCGACAAGGTTCTCCCTGAGGTGGACGTGGTCTACCAGACTCGCGTGCAGAAGGAGCGCTTCGGCGACCGCATCGCTGATTATGAAGAGTGCCGCGGTGTGTACATCATCAACCAGGCGAGCCTGCGGTTGATGAAGGAGAAGGCGATCATCATGCACCCGCTCCCGCGCCTCGAGGAAATCACCATGGAGGTGGACGCAGACCCGCGGGCCGCCTACTTCCGTCAGGCTCAGAACGGCCTGTACGTGCGTATGGCTCTATTAACGATGGTCTTGGGATGATCCTCGGCCCCCCTCGCCCCGAGGAATCGCAGGTCCGCCGGACCCGGGTCCCCGAACAAAAAAGGGCGATAAATACCCCTGCCGGCACTATGGTACGGGTACTCCCGTGCCATTGAACTGCCGATAAGAGAGAGGGAGGATCATTACATGAGTCCGACAATGTCCAAAGAGCACACAAAGAAGAAAACTCCAGGAGGAAAAGATATGCCGATCGGCGCACGAATCCGTCAACTGCGTGAACAGAAAGGGCTTTCCCAGGGAGATATCGAAAGGATGACCGGGCTACTCCGGTGCTATACGTCCCGAGTGGAGAACGGCCACACGGTGCCTTCACTTGAGACCTTGGAGAGGTTTGCGGCCGCGCTGGGAATCCCGCTTTACGAGCTCTTTTATACGGGCGCTGAGCCTCCCCCGACCCCGAACCTTTCTCCGCGTAAATCGCTTGAAGAACTGGCGCAGCAGGAGGGGGAGCAGGGAGCCGACGCTCGCTTCCTTTTGAAGCTCAAGGCCCTGTTGGAGCGGATTGCGGAGACTGACCGCCAAGTGCTGCTTAGCTTGGCCAAAAAACTCGCCACCCGCTGACGCGCTGCCCTCGGGGTTCGTGAGCCCATCCGGGGCGTCCCGGGCGTCAACCCTGGCGGAGACGTCTACTGCGGAACCAGGATTACGTTCTCTTCCGCCTCCTTGCCCGTGGCCTTCTCCGGCGTCTTTCCGCTGAGCGACCGCAGGAAGTTCACGATGTTCCACTTGTGGGTCTCGGTCATCCTGCGCTGGTCTGGCATGACGCCGCTGCCCACGTTCATGATGGCGAATAACTCGCCGTCCGTGCGATTCTTCAGTGTCTCTGGCTTGGTGAAATCGGGCGGGTTAATCTTCATTTCTTCCACCATGTCCCCCTTGCCGTCGCCGTTCTCCCCGTGGCACATGACACACTGGGTGTTGAATATCTTTTTCCCACGCTCCACGGAAACACTGCCGAACTTCGTTGGGTTCTTGCGCGCGGCATCCTCGGGCGAAATCTTATAGTCATGGACTGCCTGCGGCGTGGTCGGGGCCGAGGCCGCCGTGCCGGAGGGGGCTTTCTCGTCCGACTTCGGCTGCTCTTCCTGTGCCCAAGAGTTGCCCAGCGCCAGACTGAACACCAGGAGTCCGATGAGATGCTTTGCTGCCATGTGGCCTCCCGTAGCGGTTCAGAGTGTACACGCCCGACTGCCGAGAAGCAACTCCGCTCTGCGGTCGGTAGTGGGTCGGTTTGGCTGAGTAGACTTGCGAGAGAAGAAGCTG
>JALHUF010000523.1 GCA_022866195.1 Terriglobia bacterium | reverse complement strand
GACCACGCTCAAGGCGGTCATCTCCCAGCGCCTGGTAAGGAAGTCCGACGGCATCGGACGGGTGCCAGCCGTGGAAGTCCTGATCACCACCGAGTACATCCGCGACTGCATCATCAACCAAGAGAAGACCCGACTGATCCACGACGCCATCGCCGCCGGCACGTCGCAATACGGGATGCAGACCTTCGATCAGTCGCTGTATGACCTATACAACCAAGGGCTGATCACGCTCGACGAAGCGCTGGCGAATTCGACGAACCCCGACGAGTTCAAGCTGCGCATCGCCGGCATTCGCACCACGGGGGACGCAGCTCGCGAAGAGATGGAGCGGTCCGCCCAGGCAGACCGCTTTGGCAAGAGGTAAACAGGGAGCGCCGGATCCCTATGCGGCGGCGCTGCGCATGCTCGCCCGGCGCGCGTACTCCGTGGCCGAGCTGCGCCGCGCCCTGGAAAGAAAGTTCCCCGAAGACCCCGGCATCCGGGAGGCCATCGCCCGCCTCCGCCAGCTTGGCTACCTGGACGACAAGAAATTCGCCGCGCACTACGCTTCCTCCCTGGCCCGCAATCGGGCCTTCGGGCGCTACCGCGTCCGGCGGGAACTGAAGGCCAAGCTGGTGGACTATCGCCACATCGAGCCGGCCCTCCGCCAGGCCTACGAGGAAACCAACGAGCCGGAACTCCTCGCGCGCGTCCTGGAGAAGAAGCTCCGCACCGTCCGGCTTCCCGTCACTGCCAGTAAGCTCTCTTCCCTCTGCCAGAGTTTGCTGCGCCACGGATTCGCCGCTGATGCTATTATGAAAGCGGTGCGCGCACGGGCCGAACTTCGCCCCGTGGCGGAAGCAGCTTCTCTGACGGAGCTGGAATGCGAGGCCGGGCAAGGTTGAAGTGTAAAGTGTGAAGGGTAAAGGCTGAATTGCCTTTGCCCGGGTCGTGCTTCACACTTTATCCTTTACACCTTAGACTTCTCACTTCGGAACAAATGACCTCTAGCGAAATCAGAAGCAGATTCCTGAAGTTCTTCGAGGAACGTTCCCATCGAGTGGTACGCTCGTCGTCGCTGGTACCGGCGAATGACCCAACGCTGCTCTTCACGAACGCCGGCATGAACCAGTTCAAGGACGTCTTCCTGGGCCGCGAGCGCCGCGACTACACGCGCGCCTGCTCGTCGCAGAAGTGCGTGCGGGCGGGCGGCAAGCACAACGACCTCGAACAGGTCGGCCGCACCACCCGCCATCACACCTTTTTCGAGATGCTGGGCAATTTCTCCTTCGGCGACTACTTCAAGAAAGAAGCAATTCCCTGGGCCTGGGAGTTGGTCACCAAGGATTTCGCCATTCCGCGCGAGAAACTCTACGTCACCGTCTTTCGCGAAGACGACGAGGCGGAAGAGATCTGGGCCACCAGCGTCGGCGTGCCGCGCGCGCGCATCTTCCGCTTCGACGAGAAGGATAACTTCTGGGCTATGGGCGATACCGGTCCCTGCGGGCCCTGCTCGGAAATCCACTACGACCTCGGACCAAAAGCCAGCGACCTCGGCCACACCGACTGCGCCTTTCCCTGCGACTGCGGTCGCTACGTCGAGCTGTGGAATCTGGTCTTCATGCAGTTCAACCGCGACGAGCAGGGGAACATGACTCCCCTGCCCCGCCCTTCCATCGATACCGGCGCAGGCCTGGAGCGCTTCTGCACTGTCCTCCAAGGCAAGGTCTCGAACTTCGATACAGACCTCTTCCGCCCGCTCATCAAAGAGGCCGCAGACCTCGCCAACGTGGAGTACGGCACGAGCCACGATACGGATGTTTCCCTCCGCATCATCGCCGACCACGCCCGCGCCGCGGCCTTCCTGATCTCCGACGGCGTGCTGCCCTCGAACGAAGGCCGCGGCTACGTCCTGCGGCTGATTCTGCGCCGCGCCCTCTATCACGGCCAGACGCTCGGCCTGAACGAACAGTTCCTCTACAAGTTGGCGGGCGAAGTTGTCGCCATGATGAAGGACGCGTACCCTGCACTCATCGAGACCGAGCACCACGTCGCCAAGGCCATCAAGATTGAAGAAGATCGATATAAACAAACCACCCAGGTGGGCGTACGTGAATTACATTTAACTCGACCGCATCTTTCCGACGATGCACTCGAAATCTACAAAACCACCCCAATCACGTTTTCCGGTCCTCTAGGGGTCGATTCAGCGCTCTCGCTCTTTGCAAACCGTCCAACGTTTGAGATTTGGACTATGGTTTGCAGTCGGCGCCAGAACGACGCTCATATTCGAAAGATGGTGACTTCGGGCAGCGCAGGTGTCGTGCCGGGGCCAGAACTATTTAGGCTCCATGACACGTTCGGGCTTAGACCTGATTTCGTAGAAGACATCGTCAAAAACTGTGGCCTCACCGTTGACCGCGAAGGCTATGAAGCCGAAATGCAGAAACAGCGCGAGCGCGCGCGGGCGTCGTGGAAAGCAACAACCCAGCAGACGGTAAGCCCAGCATATCTGAATCTCCCTGGGACGGTTTTTGAAGGATATGAAACGCTTCGGTCGAAGGGCTGCATAGTGCGCGGAATCTTCAAGTTAGACGCGCCGGCACTTCGCGAGCTAGAGCCCGGAGAGGAAGGAGAAGTGATACTCGACCGAACTCCCTTCTACGCGGAGAGCGGTGGCCAAGTGGGGGATGCCGGATGGCTCTACGATTCAGACGGGAAAACTGTCTTGGCTGACGTCCATGGCTGCACGAAGCTGTTAGGAACACATTTTCACAAGGTCCGCGCCCGGCGTCATGTCGAGGTCAGTGACTTGGTAAACCCTGTCGTGAACCAGGAACTTCGCATTAGCACAATGCGTAATCACACGGCCACGCATTTGCTGCACGCCGCGCTACGGCACACGCTCGGGACGCACGTGAAGCAAGCTGGATCGCTCGTGGCCCCAGACCGGGTGCGCTTCGACTTCACGCACTACGCGGCCCTGGACCCGCAGGATTTGCTCGACATCGAAGACCTGGTGAACGAACGCATCCTGGCGAACGAAGTCGTCGAAACCCAGGAGTTAGAACTCGACGCCGCAGTCAATTCCGGCGCCATGGCGCTGTTCGGGGAAAAGTACGCCGACAAGGTGCGCGTGCTCTCGATTAACGACTTCTCGCGAGAACTCTGCGGTGGGACGCACGTGAGCCGCACGGGCGACATCGGGCTGTTCAAGATTGTTTCCGAATCGAGCGTGGCTGCCGGGACACGGCGCATTGAGGCCGTGACGGGCGCGGGTGTCTTGAAGCATCTGAGGGAAGCCAGCGCGACGCTGGCGCTGCTGGCCGAAGCGCTCCGGGCCAAGCCGGATGAGCTACTGCAAGCTGTCGAGAAGCTGACCGAATCGGAGAAGAGGTTGCGCAAGCAACTGGAATCCCAGCAAAGAAAGCAAGCAGCCGCCCAGGCGGGCGACCTGGTCGAAAACGCCGTCGAGGTGAAGGGCGTGCGCGTGGTTGCCGCGCGCGTCGAGGCCGCGGACCGTGCCGCCATGCGGCAGATGGTGGATAACCTGCGGCCGCGGTTGGGTTCCGGAGTCATCGTGCTGGGCAGTGTCGCCGACGAGAAGGTAAGCCTGGTCGCTGCGGTGTCGAAGGACCTCACCGACCGGCTGGACGCGGGGAAAATCGCCAAAGCAGCCGCGGTCATCGTCGAAGGCACGGGCGGGGGCCGCAAAGACCTGGCCGAAGCCGGTGGGAAGAACCCCGCCAAGCTGGAGGAAGCCCTCCAGGCGGTGCCATCCATCATCGAGAGAATGCTGTAAGACCGTTGAGGATTGGCGATTGTAGATTGTCTATTGAAAGGACCGGTCAGTCAGTCGTTGGCCAAAGAGCACAAAACTCTGCTTGACGTACCCGCATTTCACAAACCCGAGTTGGCACGACGGGGTTTCTGCATATAATGGAACGTTCAACTGGGAGGGGCAAATTGCCCTACGGGAGGAACTGCATTCATGCATAAGTTGGTTTTACTGCGTCACGGCGAAAGCACCTGGAACAAGGAGAATCTCTTCACCGGTTGGACTGATGTGGACCTCAGTGAGAAGGGAGCTCAGGAAGCACATGAGGGGGGTAGGGTTCTGCTGAAGGAAGGCTACACGTTCGACCTCGCCTACACCTCCGTATTGAAGCGCGCCATCCGGACGCTATGGATCGCTCTGGATGAAATGGACTTGATGTGGATTCCCGTCTTCAACACCTGGCGGCTGAACGAGCGTCACTACGGGGCGTTGCAGGGCCTGAACAAAGCGCAGACCGCTGCGAAGTACGGCGCAGCGCAGGTGAAGATCTGGCGGCGCAGCTATGACATCCAGCCGCCCGCGCTGACTCCCGATGATGACCGCTATCCCGGCAAAGACCCCCGTTACGCTGACCTGAAACCGGAGGAACTTCCGCTCAGCGAGTGCCTGAAAGATACGGTGGCGCGTACGCTCCCTTACTGGTTCGACACAATTGCCCCGACGGTGCGCACGGGCAAACGGGTCATTGTCGCCGCGCACGGCAACAGCTTACGCGGTCTCGTCAAGTATCTCGATAACGTCTCCGATCGGGACATCGTCGAACTGAACATCCCCACAGGGATTCCCTTGGTTTATGAGCTTGATGACGACCTGAAACCCCTCCGGCACTATTATCTGGGCGACCCCGAGGCCATTGCGCGCGCCGCCAAGGCCGTCGCCGACCAGGCCAAGCGAAAGGGATAAGCTCCCCAAAAAACACCGCCTGAGAAGAGTTTGCCCGCTTCAAGGCTGGGTGCTATAATGCGTCCAGTTCTACGATTGGTCCGAGCGGGACAAGCGGAGCGCCAGCCGCTGTTCAGAACGCAAGGGACCAAGCAACCCGAAGCATATCGGGTGCGTGGCATAAGAGAGGAAACCGAGAGGGGATGGGCCCTGTACCCCCGGGGCGCCGGGGGAGGAGCTCAATGCGCAGTCGCCCAAAATCGCAACTCGCGACGCTGACCTGTGGGTTGGCTCTAGCGTGGATGCAGTTCTGTGCTCTACCGGCAAGGGCGGGCGAAATTGTGGCGACGGTGGATGAGCACGGGCGTGTAGTTTACGTCAACGTAGGCGGGCCAGCATCCCCAAGCAGCAGCCAGACAGTCCGCGGATTTCGCGCCCTTCGCTCCACCGCCCCCTCTATACCTCCTGCCGATATCGATCATCTGGTTCGGCAGGCGGCCAACCGCAATCAGGTCGACCCGCAACTGGTCCACGCCATCATTCAAGTGGAATCGGACTACCAACCCAACGCCCTCTCGAGCAAGGGTGCCATGGGGCTGATGCAGTTGATCCCCGCCACGGCCATGCGCTTTGGTGTTGAGAATCCCTTCGACCCGAAGCAGAACATCGAGGGCGGGGTAATCTACCTTAAGTACTTGCTCGATCTTTTCGGCGGCGACTTGTCCTTGGCCCTCGCAGCTTACAACGCGGGAGAGAATTCGGTGCTGCGCCAGGGCGGCATTCCTTCGTTTGCCGAAACGCGCGAGTATGTGCGGAAGGTTTCAGGCCTGTACGGCGCTCCGGCCACCGGCGACGGTAAGCTAAAGCCGAAAGAGCCGCCCAAGGCTCCCATCTATCGTTACGTGGACGCGCAGGGCGTGGTGCACTTCACCAACGGGTATGAATTCTAGCCGGTCCCGGACACTGTCCCGAGACCAGCACCGGGTCTGAAGCGACCCGGTTACCTCCGGAGGATTGCGGAGACTGAACGGTTGAGGTCGAGGAAGCGGGAAACCCGAACCTGGTGCGCCCTCCTTCTCGCCAGCTCGCTGGCGTTCCCTCCCTTCTGTCTCTCGGCTCCTGCCGCCTCGCGACGGGCGCGGGCGCGCGCGGCTTACGAGACGGCGGTCCGCCTGCGCACAAAGCTCGCCTCCCAGCCTGACAACCCCCAAATCAAGGCCGACTATGAGAAGGTAATCCGGACCTTCCGCGCGGTACACCAAGCTGACCCGGCCTACAGCAAAGCCCCTGTGGCCCTGAAGTCGGTCGCCGAACTCTACGCCAAGATGGGCCAGCGCTTCTCGGGCAATGAGTACTACCGCGCCGCCGTCGACGCCTACCGATACTTCATCGCCCAGTATCCCCACAGCGGCCTGTCACGCGACGCCTTGTTGACGATCGGGGAAATCTACCGCTCCAACCTCGATAGCCCCGAAGAAGCGCGCAAGACCTTCCAGGAATATGTCGACAAATATCCGCGTTCCCCGAGGGCCGCCGAGGCGCAGGAAAAGATGGCGCAAATCGACCGGCTGCTGGCCGAGCGTGAAGCCAGCCGCTTGGCCAAGACAGAGAGGCTCCGCCCCGGCGCGCTGCCGGAAGTTACGGCCATTCGTCGCTGGGTAGGCCCGAACTATTCCCGCATCGTCATCAACGTCGAAGGGGAGGTAAAGTTCGAGAGCAACCGCGTCCCTAGCCCCGACCGCATCGTCCTGGACCTGCTCAACACCCGCCTGAGTTCTGCTCTGGTAGGCAAGACCTATCCCGTCGAAGACGGCTTCTTGCACCAGATCCGCGCGGGTCAGTACCAGCCAGCCGTCACGCGGGTGGTCCTGGACGTAGAGAAGATCGAGGATTATTCCGTCTTTACGCTGCCGAACCCCTTCCGCCTGGTCATTGACATCAACGGTCCCGCATCCCCCGCCGCAGCGAAGGCGTCCGTGCCCAAGGCCGCTAAGGAAACACTACCCGCCTCGGCGGGGGAGACGCTCCGGGCGGCAGCAAGCAAGCCAGGCCCTGCTGCCCCAGCCTCTGCTAAACCTGGGCAGGAAGCTGAGACAAAAACGACGACGAGACCAGCCGGTCGAAGCACCGTAACCGCTGCCGAAGCTGCGCAGCTGACTTCGGAAGGCGAGGAGGAGAGAATCACGGAGGCCAAGATTCCTCCGCTCTCCTCCGCGCCCGCGGGCAAGAGCGAGCGTGCGCTCCCCGCCGCGGCAGAGAGCGCGGAGCGCATCAAGCCCGCGACACCCACGGAGTCAGGCTCGCGAACGCTCACGCGCGCGCTGGGTCTGAAAATCTCGCGCATCGTCATCGACCCGGGCCATGGCGGGCACGACACGGGAACCATCGGGCCCACCGGCCTGTGCGAAAAGGACCTGGTCCTGGATGTGTCCCTGCGCCTGAAGAAGCTGCTGGAGACAAAGACCGGCGCCGAAGTTGTCCTGACGCGCGCCGACGACACTTTCATCCCGCTCGAAGAGCGGACGGCCATCGCCAACGAAAAGGCCGCCGATCTTTTCATCTCCATTCACGCCAACGGCAGCCGGGACCGCAGAGCGCGGGGCATCGAAACCTACTACCTGAACTTCACCTCGGACCCAGAAGCCCTAGAGGTGGCCGCCCGAGAAAACGCCACCACCCAGGAATCCGTCCACCAACTCCAGGACTTGATCAAGAAGATCGCCCTGACGGAGAAGATTGAGGAGTCCCAGGATTTCGCCGCGCAGATCCAGCGCGAGATTTATGCGCGGTTGCGAAAATTCAGTGGCGAGCAACGCGACCGCGGTGTGAAGAAGGCCCCCTTTGTCGTGTTGATCGGCGCCAACATGCCCTCGGTTCTGGCCGAGATCTCCTTCCTCACCAATCCTCAGGACGAACGCCTGCTGAAACGCGCGGAGCATCGGGGGAGAATTGCCGAGGCCCTCTACCGCGGCATCACACGCTACGTAAGCAACCTGGGAGGCGTGAAGGTCACTCAACAAGCTCGCTCCGGCGATTCGCCGGTGGGGGCTTCTCCCCCTGCATCCTCTCCCACCGCCGCTCCCAATTTCTGATATTCTGATAGTCGATGATCCGCCGTTTGGTCGTCCACTTCGGGCTTTTGTTTACCTTGCTGGCCGTTCTCTGCCTGGCGAGGGCACAAAAGCACACGGTTATTCCCCTGATTCCTGCCGCCAACTGGCACCTGGTGAGCACACAACCCAAGGACGCAGAGGAGGTCCGCCAGTGGGGTGGAGACCCTGCTATCGAGCGCGAATACGGGGTCAAGACGGTGGTGCATCGCACCTATCATCTCGGGGTGCAAAGGGCGGAGGTGTTGGTGGAGGAAGCTCTGGATCCCTCCTCCGCCTATGGCCTCCTCACCTACTACCAGACCCAGGCCATGGAACCAGTGAAGAACATGGAACTCACACTGATGGGGCCGCAGGGCGCATTGCTGGCCCGGGGGCGTTTCTTCATTCGCGCTTCCCGTCCCCCGGGCGCCGCTCTCTCGGACGACAACTTTACTGCCCTCCTCATCTTCGTGGGAGGTACTGGCCGCCTCCACGCCGATATGGCCCGCCTGCCCGCGGCGTTGCCCATCCGAGGCTTAGTGCCAAAGTCGGAGCGATACCTGCTCGGATTGGAGGCAGCCCGCCGCGTGCTGCCAGACTTCCGCACGGAATTGATAGGCTTTGCCCAGGGGGCTGAGGTCCAAGTGGGCGAGTACGCTGCCGGTCAGGCGCGCGCCACCGTTTTGGCCATCACTTACCCTACGCCGCAAATCGCCCGCGCCCGCTTTGGAGCCATGGAGAGTTTCCTTGGGATTAATCAGGAACGCGGCGCCGAGTCCATCTATGGGAGGCGCAGCGGGTCAATTGTTATCCTGGTTTTGAGATCGGGCTCAGCAACCACCGCAAAGAGATTGATGGACCAGTTTCAAATCACCGCGAGCGTCAGTTGGAATGAGCCCTACCCGGGCGCCAAGTCGTTCACGCTGCAAGTAATGGAGTTGGTGCTTGCCAATCTGCTGCTGTCTTTCTTCATCGCCGGGTTCGGCGTTGGCGGAGGAATCCTGGTCTTCCTTGGCCGGCGCGCTGCAACGAAATGGTTCCCGCAGTGGGAATGGGCCAATCCGGAACACGAGACCATCATCCGGCTGAATCTGAGCTAATACAAGTCCTGTATTTTCATAGTGTTACAGTGTCGAGAGCGCGATTCCCCAGGAAATCCCTACGATTACCTTTGCACGCGCGGAAAGCGCTGTAACTTGTTGATATTCCAGCACTTAAATGCGGTAAAAAACCGTGATAATTCCCTTGACATGGAGTAGCCGATTTTCTAGACTCGCTGCGGGTTTAGTCTGGCGGGGCGCGTCCGCCATTCTACTCTCCTCTCAAAATGCTCACCCACAGGTTGGGCGGCAACGCTAACTTTGCTGGGTGAGCATTTTCATCTATGCAAGCCGGCGTAGCTCAGTCGGTAGAGCAACGGTTTCGTAAACCGTAGGTCGGGGGTTCGATTCCCTTCGCCGGCTCCACCCCTTCCACGCAAGCTCGCACCGTTCGCAACGTCATCGCTACGCAGAGGCAGAGGAGCGATCACGCCAGGAGCACCCCGCCTGCCTGCCAAAGGTCGTAGAACCAGAGGCGAGGCGAACGCGCCACAAGCGAACCGCTGGGCGACTATTTAGCCCTTGCCTATCAACACCAGTCATCGGTAACATCCCCCAACGAAAGCGCACGAAACGCCTTGACCCAGGGGCACTAAGGAGATCGAGCGATGCGTCATGCAACGTCCAAAGTCCTTATCCTGCTATTGAATTGCTTTCTGCTTTCCGTACCTACTGCCCTTGCGGAGGTGAAGCTATCGGCGCTGATCAGTGACAACCTGGTGCTCCAGCGGGACGCAAAGGTCCCGATTTGGGGCACGGCCGACCCGGGCGAAGAAGTCGTAGTCACCCTGGGCGAGCAACGGGCCTCCGGCACCGCCGACGCGCAAGGCCGTTGGAAGGTGGAGATTGGCCCGCTGGAGGCAGGTGGGCCTTTCGAGATGAGCGTCGCTGGCAAGAACAAGCTGACGATCCACAACGTCCTGGTCGGCGAGGTCTGGATCTGCTCGGGGCAGTCCAACATGGAGATGGCCGTCGGCAACAGTCCGCGCGCCTGGGGAGGAGTTTTCAACGCCGACCAGGAGATTGCCGCCGCCAACTACCCAATGATTCGGCACTTCACGGTGAAGAAGGCAGTCGCTGGTCAGCCGCAGGCGGATGTCCAAGGCCAGTGGGTCGTGGCGAGCCCGCAGACGGCGGGAGAGTTTTCGGCGGTCTCATATTTCTTCGGCCGGGAGATCCATAAGGCATTAGACGTACCGGTAGGTTTGATTCACAGCTCCTGGGGCGGGACGCCAGCCGAGGCTTGGACAAGCGCCTCGGCGCTTGCTGCCGAGCCGGAACTCGCACCCATCGTAAAGGACGGGCAGCAGAAGCTAGCCGAGTATCCGAAGCTTCTGGAAAAGTATCGCCAACAATTGGAGGAGTGGAATCAGGCAGCGCAGAAGGCCGAGGCTGAGGGCAAACCTGCGCCTTCCCCTCCCCAATTCCCTGCCGATCCGCGCAGCAACTCCTGGCGCGCGGCGGGGCTCTACAACGGAATGATTGCGCCCCTAATCCCTTATGCAATTCGGGGCGCAATCTGGTACCAAGGCGAATCCAATGCCGGCCGGGCCTACCAGTACCGCAAACTTTTCCCCGTGATGATTCAGGATTGGCGTCGTGCCTGGGGCCTGGGCAACTTCCCCTTCCTCTTCGTGCAACTGGCCAGCTTCATCCAGGAATATTCTCCCAAGACTTCCTGGGCAGAGCTCCGCGAAGCTCAGCTCATGACGCTCTCCCTCCCCAAGACGGGGATGGCCGTGGCGGTGGACATCGGGGATCCTTACGATATTCATCCGAAGAACAAGCAGGAAGTCGGGCGGCGGCTGGCCCTGGCCGCCGAGGCGATTGCTTACGGAAAGGACATCGTCCACTCGGGGCCCATCTATCAATCGCTGAGCGTTGAGAACGACAAGATCCGCTTGCGATTCAAGCAAGTAGCCGGAGGGCTGGTGGCTAAGGGCGGCAGGCCGCTGAAAGGCTTTGAAATCGCCGGCGAAGACCGCAAGTTCTTCCCTGCCGACGCCAGGATCGACGGCGAGACGGTTGTGGTGCGCAGCGAGAGCGTACCACGCCCCGTGGCCGCGCGGTACGCCTGGGCGGACTATCCGCAGTGTAATCTATTCAACCGGGCGGGCCTTCCGGCTTCTCCCTTCCGCACAGACGATTGGCCCGGAGTCACTGCCGACCAGCGTTAGCACTCACGTCAGGCGGTCCGGCTGGTGGGGGATTGGCCGCTACTAGCTGCCCTGGACACTGAGGAACTGGCTGAGCGGGATGACAACGGCACCTATAGCGCCGGAAGTGCGGTCCCGAACTACCACGCGAAGCTGGTGGGCATCGGGCTCGAGCTTGACCCGCTGACTCAACGTCAACCCCTGGCGCTGCATCTCCTGGTAAGTTTCCTGCTTCAAACTCAGCTCCAGGTCAGCCGCTTGCCCGCGCAGATCTAGCCCTTGGGTGTCGGG
>JALHUF010000522.1 GCA_022866195.1 Terriglobia bacterium | reverse complement strand
GATGCGGCGCACAACTGACTGCCAGGGTGCGACTGTTCTCCTTAAGCTCCAGGTACTCGGCCGTCTTCAGGATCTCCGAGGTGTGACCAGAACGCGAGATCAGGACCGGCTGGCAAGGCTCCGGCCCGGAGAGGAGCAGGCTCGGGAAAAGCAGCAGGTCCGAGGCGGGCACGGCGCGCGCCCGCAGCCCCGTCAGCTTCGTCCTACTGGCAGCCGCCGCCAGCGCGATGTAGTAACTGGTGCCGCATCCCGTGAAGAGCCAGTCGGAGCGCGCCGGGAAGCGCCGGCAAATCTCTCCTAGTTGGTCATTTTCCGCGAAGGCCGCGAAGCACTCCCGCCAGCACTGAGGCTGAGAAAGGATTTCGGCCCGGGTGTGGGTGCCCGGAGGAGGCGAGGAGGCCACAGTCATGACGAATCCTTTGTCGCAAGTCTGGGGAACGCGTGCTCTTCCCGCCGCGCGACTAAACCAGAGTTACTTCGATCCCTGCTTCCTCGAGCGCGCGCAAGTCAGCCTTGGAGATCCGGCTGTCGGTGATGGTCTGGTGCACGGCCGACGTGGGAGCGATCGAGGAGAGGCTGCGGCGCCCGAATTTGCTCGAATCGCAGACCACCACCGTGCGCCGCGCAATCTCGATCATGACGCGATTGACCTTGGCCTCCAGCACATTCGGGGTGGTCAGGCCGAAATGTACGTCGAAGCCGTCCACGCCCAAGAACAGCACGTCGGCGCTTAACCGCCGCAGGGTTTCTTCGGCCAGCGGACCCACGAGAGAAAAGGAATTCTCGCGCAGAGTGCCTCCGGTCAGGATGACTTCGATGGCGGTGCCGGCGAGCTCGGCGGCAATGTTCACCGCGTTGGTGATGACGGTCAGATTGCGGTAGCCGCGCAGTGCCCGCCCGATCATAGTGGTCGTGGTACCGGAATCCAAAACCACCGACTGGCCTTCTTTCACCAGGCGCGCCGCAGCCTCCCCGATCTTGATTTTTTCCTTGCGGTGGAGCTTTTCCTTCTCCCGCAGGCTGGGGTCGAGAAGTGCTCCGGTGCGGATGGGCAGCGCGCCCCCGTGCGTCCGGTAAATCGCGCCCTGGCTGTGCAGGACTTCCAGGTCTTTGCGAATCGTCACCTGGGAGGTGCCAAAACGGTGGGCGAGGTCTTTGACCAGAACCCGACCGTCACGATTAATGATGTCGAGGACAACTCGTCGCCGCTCTTCGTTTAACATGTGCTGCATGGCGACCCAACGCAATCCCGACCTGGGGGTTCGGTTAGGCCCGTCTTACTTTCGCTTTCCATTTAATACTATTGCTTTCGAAAGTCAAAGGGAAAATTCCCGGCGCCCCTTAGCGCTTCGGACCAGTGCGCCGCAAGCAGCCAACTCTACAGCCGGGACGCGCGGCCCAGACGCAAGCTCCTCCCCGCACGGCCCAGAGTTGGTTTCGGCTGGAAAGGAGTCCGAGCAATTGAAACCAGGCACAGCTTCCCAGGCCGCTACGCCGCAGAGGCGCTTCCGTGGCAGGTGCGGGGATTCCTTGATTTGCATGGCGCGTCTCGCTTGCCGTCGGCGGCGCCTGGGAATAAACTTGCTAGGGGAGATATGGACTCTAGTTCGACTCCAGGACCAGGGCGGCAATCTCGAAACGGGAGAAGGTTCAATTGATAACCTCGGGGCTCTCTTACTTTTCTTCCTCTCCGTGCGGCAACCAAGCGCGGCTATGGCCGGGAGCGTGCGCGCTGCTGGCGCTTCCCTTACTGCTTTTTCCCCTCACTATCCGGGGAGCGCCGCAGGAGGCCGGGGAAATTCAGGACATCACCGGCAGATATCACTTCTTAACGGCCGAGGACACTCTGGCCTTGCTCGAGGAAGAAGGAAAGCTGAAGGGCTACGTGGATGTGCTTCAGGGTGAGGAAGAGTCCGACGCCATCTTAAGTTACCCCATCACCATCGGGTCACGTAAGAAGGATCACGTAGAGTTCAAAACCGGGAAAATTCACCAGAAATATTACCGATTTGCCGGGGCAGTCGAACGCGGCTCAGGACATCAGGAGCAGAACCCGGACTACCTCCGCCTGGTCGGCGACCTGGAGATCATCACGATCAACCCTGAGAGCGGGGAGGAAGTCGCCGAGAGACGGCACGTGGTCTTCAAGTCCCTGGGCCGAGCGGCGGAAGAAGAGGAGTGATTGCCGCCAGGCGCGCCGCGGTGCAGGCACGGCCGCCCTAATCAGTACAGCACTGCCCCCTCGCCCTTCTGGGCGATGAGCTTCTCGAAATAGGCCACAATCTTTTCCCGCCGCGCTATCAGCGCCTTGACCTCCGACTTGCTGAGGTGCGGCTTCGTCTTGTCCAGAACCTCCTCGTAGCTCAACTGACGTAGCTTCTCCAGCAGCTGCCGGTCGCACTGCACCAAATCCTTGGGGGTCCGCAGGTCGTGGTTTTGCCGGAAGGCGCGGGTGAAGTCAATTCTCCAGATCTTCCAATCCTGGGTGATCAGAACATTCCCCAGGGTGGGGTCGGTATCATAGATGAGCTCGTCAAACACTCGCACCTTGTACATCTGTCTGTTCCAGGCCTCTGCGTCGGGCGGCTCGAGCTTCTCCTTCTTGCGATCGAGCTCCATCTTCCACCAGGGAACCCACCAGCTCAGGGAGCCACTATTACCCTTCCATTTGCGTTCCACCGTCACCGGAAGCATGTCGTCCAGGCCGAGAAGCTTGGCCAGCTCGCGGGCGGCAAGGTTGAAGTCGTAAGAGTCGCGGAAGTTAAATTCGGTGCGTCCGTCGGCTAACTTCATGACGGTTTTGCGTTCATCAACACTTTGAAAAGCAGCGTCGTGTGTCAGCGTGCCGTCGCTCAGCGTCAACCGCCAAGGGTGAGTGATGCCTACTCCGAGCTCATGGCTGTCCACGACCTTGGCGTGCAGCAAGAACTCTATCTTTTGCTCCTCCGTGAGGTTCGGTTCGTTGCTCAGGTTCTGCGTGTTCGCCTCTGCCAGGACGCCTGAGGCAGCAGCAAGGCACACTGCTAGGGCGAATGCCCGTGAAACGCGGCGGTAAAACATGTTTTTCTCCTTTCAGCGTATTCTCCCGGAGAACCTTGTTGAGAAAACTCTACTTCTGCCGGGGGGAGACTGCAAGGCCGGGTCCTTGGCACAAATCTCCCCCCAGAGCGGCAACGACTCCTCCACCCGCCCGATATTCCCCAGTCAGACGGCGTGCCAGAACTTCATTTCGAGCTTTGCGCGGAACACCAACGGGGCGGCCCGGGAAACTCAGAACGGCATCCTCGCCGCCCCAGGCTCGGGATAGCGCCAGCACACCCCGGATTCAGGCGAAGCGTGCTTACCGTGCCGGTTCCCGAAGATCGATGTGAGTGGCCACGAAATTGTTGCCCTCGTAGTTGCCCAGACAGATCACTCGCGATCCGTCCTTGAATTCGCTCGGCTCGGCCGGTTTGTTGAGTTTGGTCCACTGCGTCGAGCTGGAATAGAGAACGACCCGTTCTATGGTTCCGCCGCGCTGGCGGACCGTGAGCGTCGATGCCTCCTTGTCGCTCCGGATGATCGTGCCATGCCAGCGAACCTCCTTCTTCTTTTCGCCGGCCGCCTTCTCTTGCGCGGCAAGTCCTATTACCGCAAACAGTACAATTAGCACACTGGCCAACACCTTCCTCATGGTTTCCTCCCTTACCTTCGCGCCACGGGCGCGAACTGAAATATGGTAGTGATACTCTAGGCTATCTGGGCTCGTTCAGCCTGCGCGTAGTATAAGCTTCGTCCACCCTGGAGTAAAGCCATACATCTCTGATTTTGGCAACCTCCGCACACGCCCACCCAGCGCCTGATCTCTTTGCCGGGACCGATCGGGTGGACCGGGCGAGGGGAGAGGTTTTCGGATTTGTAGCCCTCTCCCTCGGGGAGAGGGGAGGAGCTTTTAGGTTTACAGCCCTCTCCCGCCGGGAGAGGGTGGTCCGCCGGCGGCGGACCGGGTGAGGGCGCACGCATCGACCCCGTGGCCCTGGAACGCTTCAAGCGCGAGGCCCGCGCGGCGTCCGCGCTCAATCATCCCAGCATCTGCACCATTCACGACATTGACGAGTACGAAGGCCAGCCGTTTATTGCGATGGAGTTGCTGGATGGCGAGACGCTGAAACAACGGCTGGCCTCTCACCACCCCCTGACCCCCTCCTCGGAGAGGAGGGGAGTACAGGTGGTTTCCCCTCCTAGGTTAGGGGGGGAGTACAAGCGGTTTCCCCTCCTCGGTTAGGGGGGGAGTACAAACGGTTTCCCCTCCTAGGTTAGGAGGGGAGCAAGGGGTGGTGACGGGTTCCCCTCCTGGTTCAGGAGGGGAGCAAGGGGTGGTCGGGCGGGGGAGTAGTCGGCCGGTCCGAACTGCGCTCCGACCCGCGCTTCCAGGACCTCCTGCGCCGCATGAACTTTCCGCCGTGATGTTGTGGTAGGGGAGCACCCTTGCGGTGCTCCCGCGGGAGGGCCGCCCCGACGAGGTCGGGACAGGCGCCGGCCCTCCCCTACAGGCCGCATGAATTTCCCACCGTGGAATTCTTGTAGGGGAGCACCTTTACGGTGCTCCCGCACTTCAATCGAAACGGGAGGGCCATGAAGGCCCTCCCCTACCCGCCGCCGGAATTTCCCGCCGTAGCGCGTCAGGGCACGACTTCAGTCGCGCCGTAACGCGGGACCCCCTTCCACGGCCTTTAGGCCCTGGGGCCTCAGGGACTGAAGCCCGGCAATCATCTCTAAGCGAGTGCGCGTTGGCACGGATCCCGATCGAGAACATCGGGACAGGTAAATCCGTGCCCTGACGTGTTCGCTAAAGACGCTGGATGGGTAAGCCGCCTGCTTAGCGGCAGACTGCGGCGAGGGCGGCGTCGTGGGCGGCGGCTTGCTGGCACTCTTTAAGCCAAGTAGCGAGCAGCCACACCCGGCCGCTGGGGGAGAGGTGGATGTAAAACATCCGCGCGCCGTTCTCGACGTCGTAGAACTCCTTGCGCCGAGGGTCGGGGTAAGCCTTCGCCCCGGCCACCAACAGCTCGCGGAGCTTCTCCACGACGTCGGCCGGATAGTTCCGCAGGTTGTCGATTCTCGGGTTGTCGCTCAAGTGGAGTAGCATGGCGCCTCCTCTTTCCCCATAGAACGCTCCTCTCTTGGGATATACGATGCTGGAGACGGGAAAGTTCCCTGCCACCGTCTTCTGTCCCGTGCTTGCCATCCTTGACCTCCGCTGGGCTTCCCGCCCATTTCCCACGTCCTGGCTCGATTACTTGACCAGTCCTGGGTTGTCTGATTAGACGGCTGCGGGCGGAAAAGGTCTTGCAGGCGTCGGGATTTTCCGCTCGCCTGCTGACGCCTTCTCCTCCCCGTGGGTAAAACGGCCGAAGGGAGCGGACCGGCGCGGGTCATTTTCAGAAGGATTAGGTCGGGCAGGTGGCAATCGGCGGCGGACACGATGCGCCTTCGCCTGCGGCGAAGGTGTATCCTCAAAGCGTCATGCAGAGCAACTTCTGGGGGCGATCCCCAGCGTGGCTGTGCCTGGCGAGCCTGGTGGCGTCTTCCTTCGCCGAGACTCCTTCGCCCTCGCCACCCCAGGCGGAGCCAACCCTGCGCGTGACGACGCGCCTGGTGGAGGTAAGCGTCATCGTGCAAGACCGGGCAGGCGAACCAGCAACAGACCTCACCCGCGACGACTTCGTCGTGCTGGACGCGGGCCGCGAGCAATCAATCAGTGTTTTCGCGAAAGAATCAGCCGCTGCGCCGCGTGCGCCGTCCTCGCCGCTACCGCCCCACACATTCTCCAATCGGCTGGAGCAGACCGCGGCCGCTCCTACCAGCGCCACCGTCATCCTCCTCGATGGCTTGAACACGCGTTTCGCCGACCAGCCTTACGCGCGGCAGCAGATTGTCGAGTTTCTGGAGCAGCTCCAGCCGCAGGACTGTGTGGCGCTCTACGCCCTGGGTCAGGGGCTGCGCGTGGTGCACGACTTCACCCGTGAGCCTCGCTCGCTGCTTGCCGCGCTGGCGCGGGAAGGCGCGCGCCTCTCGCCCGCGCTCCTCGAGTCTGAAGCCGAAGAGCCGGGAACCGGCTGGGGCGAGTTTGACGCCTGGATGGGTGAGGTCAACCGGAACGTGGCCGAAAGGTACCGCGCCGATCGCGCCCTGCGCACCATCCGGTCGTTGCTCGCCATCGTCAACCACCTGGAGCGGCTGCCGGGACGCAAGAATCTGATTTGGGTCGCGGGCAACTTCCCGGCGTGGTTCAACCGCCCGGCGCTCGCGACGGGCGAGAAACTGAAACCTGAACCAGGGAATTTCAGCGTGGAGATCGAACGCGCTGCGCGGGCGCTGAACAACGCCAACGTGGCCATCTACCCGGTGGACGCGCGGGGGCTGGTGGCGCCCGCGGAATTCAGTCCCGAGCGCGCGAGCATCAGTCGCGAACTGCCCGGCGCGAGCCACGGCGACGTGGGCAGCATGCTGGAGCTGGCCGAGCGCACCGGCGGCCGCGCCTTCTACCACCGCAACGACATCCGCCGCGCCCTTCGCCGCGCCGTGGACGATGCGCGGGTGACTTACGTTCTAGGCTACTATCCGAGCCACGGCAAATGGAACGGAGAATTTCGCGCCCTCCAGGTGCGCGTGAAGCGCCCGGGACTTCAGGTACGCCATCGGCGCGGCTACTTCGCGCTCCCGGACGAGCCCGGCGATGAAGCGCACCGCCGCGCTGTGCTCGACGCCGCCATGTGGAGCCCCATCGACGCCAGCCGCCTCGGGCTGACGGTTCGCGCCCTGCCCGCAGGCAACGCGCTGGAGCTGGAGCTTGCGATCGACCTGCGCGACCTCGCGCTGCGGCAGCAAGACGGCAAATGGATGGGAACGCTCGACCTGATGCTGGTCCAGCTCAGCGCCGACGCCCGGAACCTAAAAGGCGTTTCCCACGTAGTCAATCTGCAATTGAATCCGGAGACCTATCGGGTGGCCAGGGAAAGACAGGCGGTGGTGCTGACCGAACGTCTGGGGATCGTCTCTGGCGCCACGCTGCTGCGGGTCCTGGCGCGTGATGCTTCCTCGGGCGCGCTGGGCTCGGTCAGCATTCCGCTCGCTCGGCTCTCGCCGGGACGCCAGCCCTGAGCGCACCCGCGCAAATTTCGCTTTTCATCCCCAACACACAAGGGACGCGGGACGAAAGACTGCCGCTTAGTAAGCCGCGAGTTCTTTCACCGCCTGCACGATGTCGGCGGGTTGCGGGAGGACAGCATCCTCGAGCACGGGATGGTAAGGGATGTAAACGTCTTTGCCGGCCAGGCGGCGCACCGGGGCGTCGAGGAATTCGAAAAGCTCGTCCGCGATGCGCGCGGCGATCTCCGCGCCGTAGCCCCAGGAGACATTGTCCTCGTGCAGCACCAGCACGCGATTGGTCTTCTTCACCGAGGCGGAAATCAATTCCCAGTCGTAGGGTTGCAGCGAACGCAGGTCCAGGATTTCGGCCTGGATTCCTTCCTGCTCCAGTGTCTTCGCCGCCTGCCCGGCGCGCCCCACCAGCGACCCGTAGGTCACGATGCTCACGTCGGTCCCTTCCCGGACCAACTTCGCCTTTCCGAAGGGAATCATGTAATCGGGCCCCGGATACGGGCTGCGGTTGTACGTCTGGCGATAGAGGTGCTTCGGTTCAAGAAAGAGGACGTGGTCGTCGCAGCGGATGGCGGTGCGCAACAGGCCGTTGGCGTCGAGCGCCGTGGCGGGCATCACCACGCGCAAGCCCGGCAAGTGAGTGAAAATCCCTTCCCCGGACTGGCTGTGATAGATGGCGCCGCCCGCCAGATACCCGCCGATGGGCGAGCGAATCACCAACGGGCAGGCGAAGGTATTGTTGGATCGCCAGCGCAGGGTGGTGAGCTCGTCGCGAATTTGCATCATGGCCGGCCAGATGTAGTCAAAGAACTGAATCTCGACCACCGGCTTCAAGCCGCGGGTAGCCATGCCGATGGCGCGGCCGACGATGCTGGCTTCGGCCAGCGGGGCGTTGTAGCAGCGCGCGCTGCCGAACTGGCGCTGCAACCCGTGCGTGACCTTGACGACCCCGCCTTTGCCCTTGACTTTGGCCAGGTCATCGGCGTGGCTGGAATCAGCGACGTCTTGGCCGAAGACCACCACCCGCGGATCGCGCGCCATCTCATCGCGCAGGCAGGCGTTGATGAGGTCCACCATGGTTATCGGCTCGCCGCGAAACTTGGGCGGGTGGTCAAACTGGTCGGAGGTGGGGTCCACGGTGGGCGAGTGCATAAAAGCCAGGATTGTGGCGGGTGAAGGCGGCTCCGCGGCCAGCGCTTGGTCGGCCGCCGCTCGCACCTCCTCGCCCACCCGCGCCTGCAATTCCTTCAGCTCCTTCTCCGTCACCAGATGCTCGCTCAACAGGTACTTGGCCAGGCGCGTCACCGGATCCCGCTTCGCCTCCTGGCGGCGAATCTCCTCGGGCTTGTAGAGGCGCTCATCATCCGAGAGCGAATGGGAGTAAGGCCGAATGACGTGCGCGTGGACCAGCGCCGGACCGCGTCGCTGCCGGATGTACTCGACCGCCTTCCCGGCCGCCTCGTAGCTCTCCAGGAAATCCGTGCCGTCGCACTCCAGGGTGAGCAGGTCCGGGAAGCTCCGCACCAGGCGCGAGATGCTGCCGCCCGCGGTCTGCGCGTCCACGGGCATGGAAATCGCGTACCCGTTGTCTTCCACCATGTAGAGCACCGGCAACTTGCGCAGGCAGGCCCAGTTCAGCGACTCCCAGAACTCGCCTTCGCTGGTGGCGCCGTCGCCCATGGAAACGTAAACCAACTCATCCGCATGGAACCCGGAGGCCAGCTCCGCGGCTTCCTGCACCACCGAGAAGTAGACGCTCGCGTCCGCCGCGCCCACCGCTTGCAGGATCTGCGTTCCCGTAGGGCTGGACTGGGAAATGATGTGCAGCGCCTTCGACGACCAATGCGAGGGCATCTGCCGCCCGCCGGAACAGGGATCGTCCTTTGCTCCCACGGAGCCCAGCAACATGTCGAGCGGCGTCATCCCAATCTGCAAGCAGAACGCGCGGTCGCGGTAGTAGGGATAGAACCAGTCGTAGCCGGGTCGCAGATGCAGCGCCGCCGCCACGCCGATGGCTTCGTGTCCTACGCCGTTAATCTGGAAAAAGGCGCGGTTCTGCCGCTTGAGTTGGATTTCTTTGTCATCCACTTGCCGTGAGAGATAAATCGTGCGGTAGGCACCGACAAGCATCTCCCTAGAAAGCCTGGGAGCTTTCTGGACCGGGGTCGTCGTCGCCATCAAGCCTCGCTGCGGAAGAGGTATTCAATTCACCAGCCCTCTGGGTCGTGCCATGGGAGATTATCGAGGGCCGAAAAGCGAAAGTCAACGGCTCTGTAGCGCCGGTGTCCTCACCGGTGCAACTGTAGCGGCGATGTCCCCATCGTCGCAACAATCCGGCGGCGAGGACGCCGCCGCTACAGGGGTAGCGCAGACCTCGCTTTTGAGGTCTGCGGGTCTTAAAAGAAATTGACATTTAAACCCGGCGAAAGGCCGCGGACTTTAAAGTCCCAGTCCGCGCTACCTGCTGCTGCGGCTCTTCTGGAAACGCTGCTCTTTTTGCGGTAGTCTCCTTCCGTGTCGCGGCTGCGGCGTCCTTTCCTCTCGGACCGATATTTCTTCCTCACGGTTCGGCTACTCAAGGGAAGAACGGAAATGGTGGAGGGGGATTTTCGGCTTCTCGCCGAGGCCCTGCGCGAGGCGCGCCAGCGGCAGGGATTCCGGCTCACCGCCTGGGTTTTTCTGCCCGACCACTGGCACGCCATTCTCTACCCTCCCGATCCGCTGACCGTCTCGCAGGCCATGAAAGCCGTGAAGCTGAGTTCCATGATTCTGATCAATGGGCGCCGGGGAGAAGCGGCGGAACTCTGGCAAGGGCGCTTCTTCGATCGCGCCCTGAGGACGGTGAAGGAATACAACGAAAAGGTGGAATACATTCACCTCAATCCGGTGCGGCGCGGACTGGTCGCGCGACCGCAGGACTGGCGATGGTCGAGTATCCTGGAGTATTCAGGTGACGACGCTGGGGAGCAAGAGCGGCGCTGCGGGCTCGCCATCGATCGGGTCCGCCTGCCCGCCGAGCCGAAGGCGCGAATATGACCCCCCTCGCACAGGCCCACCCGTTCGGGAAAGAGCCGCAGACCTCAAAGGCGAGGTCTGCGCTACCCGCTACCCGCTTCCAGCCCCTGCTCTTCATTCACCCAATCACTCAATCGCTCAATCGCTAAATGGCCTTGCCTTTCCCCCGCGCCAGGTGTATACAGGCGTCATCTTAATGCCGCGGTTACCGCCCGGCGAGCGCACGCAAAGCAAAAAGCGCGACGCATGCGCCAGCGACGCGGGAGGCGAACATGCCAAGGCCCCATCGACTGCACGGCGTTCTTCTCCTGGCGATGGTCGAGCGTGCTGGAGTATTCGGGCGGGGACGCGGGGGAGCAAGAGCGGCGGTGCGGCCTCACGATCGATCGCGTCGGTCTGCCCGCCGAGCCGAAGGCGCGAATATGATTCGAATGGGGCGGGCCTGCCCGCGCATTCGGCAAAAAGCCGCGCACCTGCAAGGCCAGGCCTGCGCTACGCGGTTCCCATCACACGGGCAAAGAGCCGCAGACCTCAAACGCGAGGTCTGCGCTACCCGCTTTCCGGCAGGCGAACAATGAGCGTTCAAGACGAGATCGTCAAAGCACGGCACCTCGGTGAACAACTCGAGGAGGTTGTCGTTCGGATCGGTCAGTGTCCCGACGACGACCGGAACATACTGCTCCTCGGGTACTGGGCTCTCCTGTTTGACTACCACAAGAGCATTCTGGGCCTCCTATCAAATGGCCTCTGCGGAGGTGCGTTTGCACTCGTCCGCCCGGTTGTCGAAGCACTGGTGCGCTCACATGTGGTGTTGATGGGTTCGGACGAGGATGTGCGCGAGATTCGGGAGGACGAGTACAGAGTCAACTTCGAGAAGATCGGATCTCAAATTGACACAGCGTTCGGGCTTGACGGGCTCTTTACGAACTTCCTGGACGACCGCCGAACGGCGCTCCACAGCTATACGCATTCAGGTACTTTTCAGCTCGCAAGGCGGTTCGACGGTCACGACCTCAAGCCGGACTACAACGACGACGAGATCATCGAAGTGGTTCGCTGCAGCACCAGCGCAGTCTTTATGGTGACGAACCTCGTCACGAAGCACCTGAAGTTTGAAGCTGAGGCGAAACGAGGCGGCGAACTGTTCACCGAATGGGGCAGGCACTAGAAGAGGGGCTTGTCAGGCTGGCTGGTGCGGAGTTCGGCTTTTTCGGACTCTGCGGTCCTTCCCATCACAAGAGCCGCACAGTCCTGCACCGGACGGTGCAGGGCAGAGTTTCTGGGATGCGAAACTCTGCGCTACCTGCTCGGAGGTTAAGTGGCAGTCTAATTCAGCAAGGGGTAGCCACGACGAATCGGCGGTTTGATTCGTCGTGGACCCTTCGTCGGGGAAACCCCAAGACCCACGACGGGGAAGAACACTCGTCGTGGCTACCACTACCACTCTTGCCGACCGGGACGGGTTTTTATGCGGGTCACCATAAACAAGAGTTAGACCCCAGATGCAGGTCGAATCCATGAACGACGCGCTAATCGAACAATTGCTTGACGAGGAAGAGAGTGCGTCACTGGATTTCAAGGCTGACCAATATCCCTTCAGTGGTGCCACGGACGAGGAAAAGAGCGAACTCCTTAAGGACATCCTCGCCCTCGCGAACGCTTGGCGACGGGCCGATGCGTACATACTCATCGGTGTGGAGGAAGTGCGGGGCGGTCGCCCGAAGGTGAAGGGAGTCCAGCAGCACCTTGCCGACGCCGCTCTTCAACAATTCGTAAACTCCAAATCTCAGCGGCCAGTGGAGTTCAGGTACGAAGCATTCGCCTTCGAAGGGGCTCAGCTTGGCATCATCTACATTCCTAGGCAGGAACGGCCAATTTTTCTTAGGGCCGACTTCGGAAAACTGAAGAAGGAGGTTGTCTACATTCGAAGGGGAAGTTCGACCGCAACCGCCGATCCGGACGAGATCGCCCGCATAGGTGCGGGTCCCGGGGCGGATCTCCCCAACCTGAGCGTCGTCATGATCCCAGACCATACCATTGGACCGCGGATTGTTATTGGAATCCGCAACGAGGAGGCCGGTGGCCTTGCGCGTGCTCCCTATCTTGCGTTCAAAATCCCTCAGTATTGGCGACTCGATAACTATGGGGTCGATGGCAACCGTAACGAGGGGCTGCCGCGGATGCCACAGACGACAAGCGAGTTTCACACACCCAAGTACAAAGGCGACACGACAACAGTCATCCATCCAGGCACGACACATGCGGTTGCTGCCATCAGGTTCGAGGCCAACCCAGAAGTGCCACGCCCTGGAATCGTGACGATAGAGTACGAGATTGCGGCAGAGAACGCGGCAGTGAGTCGGGGAAAGGCTGAAGTCGAGGTGCAGTAAGGGCCGCGCGGTCTAACATCGCGTTCCAGCTGGTAGCCACGGCACGGTCTGGGTGCCGTGGGTTTTTTCTTTTGCCCGAGCATGACGAGCCCACGGCATAACGATCATGCCGTGGCTACCGGCTACCGGCTTTATGGCCCCACCGCACTGGCAAGGGCTCTGCGACCGAGCCGAGCCATGCTTGCGGTCTCACGTTCTGCGCTGTAGTCTTGGAGCACGCACTAAGGAGTGTGGAGCTTATGCCGATGCTGAAGGATAGTGAAGACGGACCACATCACACAACAGGCCCTAACCCACTTGCCAGCGAACGATCAGTGCCAGAATATCCTACACCGAGCCTCTCTCCGAGACTACTCCACAGACATGCCCTCCGCCATCTTTGGTTCAGCCTTATAGTCTTCGGCTTCGGTGGGGGAGCATATCTGTTGGATTTCACCACCGTGGCAAAGGCGACGCAGGTGATGGCGGTGGTTGCTTTGCTAATGTGCCTGTTTTTTCAAACCCTGGCCGCCTCTTTCGAATACCCGGGGGACCGTAAGCCGCCGTAAGGCCATGGACTCTTCGTGCAGAATCGCCCAAGCCCTTGCGCAGGTCCCCCTAGCTTGACGGTAAACGCATCGTATGCCCCCAGCAGCTAGCGCAGAGTTTGTGATTGTCAAACTCTGCGGCTTTGCGGGTTGTGGGGGGCGTATAATCGGCCCCGTGTCTCGTCTGCGCCGCTTGGTGTTAGCGCGTAGCGTAGAGTTCGGCTTTTCGAACTCTGCGGTCCTTCCCATCGCAAGAGCTGCCTGCGGCTTTCATGAAAGAGCCGCAAGACTAAAACGCGAGTCTTGCGCTATGGAAATCCTGTTGCCCATCTGGTAAAAGCCCCCCTCCCCAAATGGGAACTCAAGCGCTACAGCTCAGCACGCTCAAGGAAATGCTTCGATGGTACGAATTGAACTTGTGCGATGTAAATCTCGCTGACCCAAGGGGATATCGGGTCAGATTCTTGCGCGAGAACTTCATTCACCTCATCCAGCTCAGGAACAAGTACGGAGAGGAACCCAAGAATGCGCGCCTTGCACTGGAAGAGATCGAAAGGGAAAGGATCACACTTAAGCCCGGACGGTTTGACGCACAAAGAGCAACCGAACTCCCAAGGGCATCCGAGATCGCTACGCACCCAGATCTAATCTGCACGAACTGGCAGGCCCTAGGGCGTGGAGACGAAGCATACGTGAAGAACTTTGGGACCGAACGGAGCCCTCAGTATCGGGTGCTGATCTGCGAGGTTATAGGTACGCTCAGGCAGGCGGTTACGGTCTTCCCACGCGAGTCCATCGGAGACATGGAACGTCGCTGCCAGGTATGGCCCTAAAAAACGAGCGGGCCGCTCGCGCGGCCCGCTCTACCCTAATTCTCGCCCCGGGTCAGGGAATAGCTGAAAACATCAGCATACTTCACCTATATGATGCTCCTTCGACAGAAAAAGTCAAGAGAAAAGCTCCATAATCGGTACACAACAATAAGTCCTTTATATTCAACATAGTATACCTGAAAGACCCGCCTTGCAACCCCGATGTAGGCTGACCCAAATGCGCGCTTGGCGCGAGTCTGCGATTTCCCGAAGGGAGTCGCAAGAGGGAAAGGGTGAGGGGGAAAGGTTGAAGGTTGAAACGGGTAGCGCAACTCCCGTCCGTCAGTTGACGGGTTGCGGCTTTTCCAGACCCCTTGCGGTGGGATTAGGCCCATGCAGGGCCTCGCCAAGCACGTACAAGAACCGCAGGTCCAAAGAGCGGGACCTGCGCTACTTACTGTGCGCGTCCTCGCCGAGGGCCGCGAGGTCGGCCAAGTCCTGAGGACGGCGGGTAGCTTTCTTGTTTTGGATGAGCGCCTGGCGGCCGATGAAGTTCACCCGCATTCCTTCGAGCACCGCTTCGATTCTTTCCGTCCAAGCTTCCTCGAACGAGACGCCGGTGATTGAAGTTAGCAGGTCGATGCGGTTAGGTGGCAGACCCAGTTGGATCACCTGGTAGGAACCGATAAAGTCAGCGGCCTTCAGGCCGAGAGCGCTGAAGCCGAAGCTTTGGAGCACGCCTTCCAGCCGCTGGGCGTTCTCAGGGGAGTTGCGGACCAGGATGTCGAGAGCGCCCGTGTAGCGAGGAAAGCCATGGTGGGCCAAGGCTACCGCGCCCACAATCAGATACTCAACTCCGCCGGAGTTGAGCGATTCGATAAACGCGCGCCAG
>JALHUF010000521.1 GCA_022866195.1 Terriglobia bacterium | reverse complement strand
CCGCATCTTCGAAGTCATCGAGAAGCAGCCCAACTACTCCGAGGGCACGATGACTTATCGGCTGCTGGATGTGGGCTGGCTGAGCGGCAAGATACTTTCCCGCGTCGCCCCGCAAGGCACGCCTGCTTACCCCGACGCCTCCAGTTCCGAACGCGCCCGCTACATGTTTCTCTGCTCTGATTCAACCAAGGCCTATTCCGATGGCACACCGGGAAAGACGATTTTCTGAAGGAGACTATCTCTTGCTGCCTGTTTTCAGTTCTCAGTCGTCAGTTGTTGGTAGTCAGTTTCTGCACCCTGCAAACATATCTTGCTGCCAAGTGAAAACTGACGGCTTGGTAATCAGGAGAACATCATGGCTCAGCTAACGTTCGCCCTCGTCCCAGGATTCGTGGACCTGCCCGACTCCAACCTTGCCGCCGACCAGCCGCTCACGGACTACTCCCTCACCAAGATTTCCAACAATGCCAAGTTTGCGGCGGTGCGGCCCGAAACCTTCTACGGGTGGTACCGGCACGGCGAGATCGTGAAATTGCCGGTCAGCCCGGTGGACGGGTATCAGTATTCGCGCTCGGAACTGGAGTACGACGTCGCCGCGTGCTGTTCGCGCTCGCCTGTGGGGGGCGCGGCCACCAACGGGGCCACGACGCGGCCCGCGCGCGCCAGCTCCAACGACGGTCCGGGAACCCTCTTCCTCACGGATTTCTGGGTGGAAGAAAGGAATGAGGCGAACCCCGGCTTGGTGCATTGCGAGGTCCACTACTGGAACGACGGAAGCGAAACAGCGACCAACGGCGGTTTTGTAAAGGTGCGGACCATCGCCGCGCGGCTGTCGGGCTGAGAACGCAGATCTCAGGTGTCAGGTTTTGAACTGACACCCGACACCTGGTACCCGAACTGAGGTCAACATGGCCATTGTGCGAACAGTTCTTCCCCGCAAAGGGATTATCCAGCCGAAGCATGGCGACAATTACGAGGCGGACCTCGACACCAACTGGGAATTGATCGACTCCCTGTTGCAGGACGCCGCGGACGTCCAGGCGGCGGTGCTCGCTGCCGGGACAGTCGAAGCCTGGTTGCAGGACCGCGGCCTTTGCGGCGTCATCTCCGGCTTCGATCTCTCCACTTCGGCCAACCTGACCCCGACGCTTTCCATCGGGGTGCTCTACGCCCAGGGCAAGCGCTATGCGCCGGCCAGCGCGCCCAATCCCGGCCCTGCGCCCGCCAACTCCACCACCTACCTCTGGTACAACTCGGCCAGCGGCTTCTACTTCAACCTGACGGGATCGCCTGCCACCACGGGTGATGCCTACCTGGGCAGCGTCATCACCGATGCCATTCGCGTCACCGAGGTGGCCACGGCCACGAAGATCTATAGTCACATATCGGTGACGGCGCCGGCGGCGGGCAATTTCACGCTCGCCCACCACCTGGGACGCGCGCCGCTCGGCGCGCTCACTTCTATGACTTCGAGCGGCGCCGTGTGGTACCAATCCTCAATGTGGGACAGCGCGAATCTCTACCTGGTGGCGTCCGACGCCGGCGTCACCGCGAAGGTGCTTATATGGTGATGAAAAAGTCGAAAGTCAACAGTCGAAAGTTCAAGGCGCTGCTGTTCGCGGCTTTCCTTTCAACTTTCAACTCTCAACTTTCAACTGCTTGGGCCCAACAGGCCCAAGCGCAACAGGGCCAGCCGCTCTACGCCGTGAACGCAAAGTACGTGAACGGCGTCGCACCGGGCTACTGGCCCACGGCGGGCGCGGGATTGACGCTGAACATCGCCGCCGGCACCGCCATCTGCGGCAACCTGCCGGTGAAAGTGGATTACGCCGGTGGCACGCTGACCATGACGAACGCGGCGACGAACTACGTTTATCTCGACCCTGTGGCCTCGTGTGCCCCCGCAAAGAGCACCACCGGATTCACCGTAGGAATGATTCCGCTGGCCCAAGTGGTGGCGGCAGGTGGGGCAATCACGGGCGTGACTGATGTCCGGACTTGGTTCGTTGACCCCAACAGCTTAGGCCCCGTCATCCGCGCCGACCTGATGCCCGGCGCGGACGCAGGCGCGAAGATTACGGCGGCTCGGGACGACCTGCCCGCGACCGGCGGTACGGTGGACGCACGCGGGTTGCCAGGGGCGCAGACAATTTCCTCTCAACTGCTCCTCAACAAGGCAAACATAACCATCCTGTTTAATCCCGGCGCGACTTACACGTTGCCAACCACGAGCGGTCTTCAGGCGGGG
>JALHUF010000520.1 GCA_022866195.1 Terriglobia bacterium | reverse complement strand
TTCTTCCAGCCCGGCGGCGACTACTTTGTGGCCCGCTATACCGCCGTGAGAGTGAACCGCCAGCTCCCCCCTTCCACGTTCCAGATCCCCGGCGCCGAGAACGCCAAACGCGTCAAGATGAACTAGCCTATCTGGAATCTGCCCTCTCAAATCTCTGATTTTCCCCGCCGCGGCAGCCCAGGCTGGCGAAGTGCAGATCTTGTAGCGGCGGTCTACCTGTCCCGATGCTGTGTATCGGGATGACCGCCGGTTGTTGTCCCAGAAGCGCGTCCGTGAGTAGGCACCAGCCGCCCTCGCTTTGCTCGTCACGTGTCACTGAAGAGGGGTGGATGCAGACGAACCAGCGAGCCGATGCGGCCTGCCTGCCCGCCTACCGCAGGCAGGCCGCAGGCAGGGCTGGAGATTGACCGCGTGCCGTCCCGATCTGATCGGGATTTCCCGATTGCGGCGGCATCCCGCTTGGCGGGACTGCCGACCGATCCCGCAGAGCGGGACCCGCCTCGGAGGGAAGAAGCCGCAGACCTCAAGAACAGGTCTGCGCTACTCGCTTCTGACAAACGCGAGGTTTGCAATTTCGGCATCATGGCTTATCATGAAGGGTGGGACTCGCCACAGCGTTTCCGCCGTCAAGTTTGAGGGTTCTTCGTCGCCTGCGGCTCCTCAGAATGACATGGTCGAGAACATTTGCGGCATTCCACGGGGGCGGCGGCGTGGCGCGGCGCGTCTGCAAACCAGAATCCGAAATGAGAACTCATGACTGAATCAATTCGCAACATCGCCATCATCGCGCACGTCGATCACGGGAAGACCACGCTGGTGGATGGCATGCTCTGGCAGAGCGGCATTTTCAAAGCGAACCAGGAAGTGGTGGAGCGCGTGATGGACTCGAACGAACTGGAGCGCGAGCGTGGCATCACCATCCTGGCCAAGAACACCGCGATCTTTTACCACGGCGTGAAGATCAACATCGTGGATACTCCCGGCCACAGCGATTTCGGCGGTGAGGTGGAGCGCGCCCTGAAGTTGGTGGATGGCGTGCTGCTGCTGGTGGACGCGAGTGAGGGGCCGCTGCCGCAGACGCGCTACGTGCTGCGCAAGGCGCTGGAGGCCAAACTGCCCCCCATAGTGGTGGTGAACAAGATCGATCGTCCGGACGCGCGCCCGCAGGAAGTGGTGAACGAGATCTACGACCTCTTCATCGAGCTCGATGCCACGGAAGAGCAGCTGGATTTTCCCATCCTTTACGCCAACGCGCGCCGTGGCGTGGCCATGACCCGGCTCGACGAGCCGTCGGACAGCCTGAAACCGCTGTTCGAGGCGATCCTGAAGCATATTCCTGTTCCCGCCGGCGACCCGGCCGAGGTGCTGCAGTTGCTGGTGGCCAACCTGGATTACAGCGAATACCACGGACGCCTGGCCATCGGTCGAATCTTTTCGGGCGCCCTCCATCGTGGCGACGAGGTGGCCATTGTCAAGCTGGACGGCACGCACCAGCAGACGCGCATCACCAAGCTTTACGGCTTCGTTGGCCTGGAGCGGCTCGATATTGACCGCGCCGCAGCGGGCGAGATCGTGGCGATCGCCGGAGTCGAAGGTATTACCATCGGTGAGACGGTTACCAATATTGAAACACCGTGCGCGTTGGTGCACGTGCCCGTCGACGCGCCCACCATCTCCATGGTGTTCACCGTGAACACCTCACCCTTCTCCGGCCGCGAAGGGACTTATGTCACATCGCGACATATACGGGAGCGGCTGGAGAAGGA
>JALHUF010000519.1 GCA_022866195.1 Terriglobia bacterium | reverse complement strand
TCACCGTGGCCGTGGTCACCAAGCCCTTTGCCTTCGAGGGCAAGCGGCGGATGGTTCAGGCCGAGCAAGGCTTGGCCGAACTGAGCGAGGCCGTGGACACGGTTATCTGCATCCCCAACGAACGCCTGATGCAGTACGTGGACAAGGGCACGAGCTTCTTCGAGGCCTTTCGCATTGCCGACGACATCCTGCGCCAGGGCGTGCAGGGCATCTCCGATATCATCACCATCACCGGCATCATCAACCGCGACTTCGCCGACATCAAGGCGATCATGGAAGGCATGGGCTACGCGGTGATGGGAACGGCGGAAGCGAGCGGCGAGAACCGCACGGTGGAAGCCGTCAACCGGGCGATTGCCAGCCCGCTGCTCGAGGACGCTTCCATCAGCGGCGCGCAGGGCGTCCTGCTGAACATTACCGGGTCGAGTAAGCTTACGCTCTACGAGGTCCACGAGGCTTCGAGCATCGTCCAGAAGGCCGCCGCTGAAAACGCCAACATCATCTTTGGCGCCGTCCACAATGAGGCGATGAAAGACACCGTGCGCGTGACCGTCATCGCCACCGGCATCAAGCCGGACAAGATGGGCATGAGACCGCGCGTCGGGGCGCTTTCGCCCGCCATCCGCTCTGCGCAGCAGAGTGTGAAGAGCATGATGCTGAAGAAGGAGAAGCTGCCCATCGAGATGGCCAAGACCAGCGTGCCCGCAGAAATTCCCGCGGACGACCTCGAGGTCCCCGCCTTCATCCGCCGCCGCAAGCCGGACGACAAGTGATGGAAACTAGAAACTGGAAATTGGAAACTGCAAGATCGAAACTAATACAAACGCGGGAAGTAATGTGACATACCGCAGGTCGGGAAGTTCGCATGGCGCCCCTCACCCCAGCCCTCTCCCGTGGAGTGAGGGTGGCCCGAAGCGCCGGGTGAGGGGGCATTCCACGGGCACGCTGGGTTGTAACTTCACTTTCCGCGTTTGTATTAGAAACTCGGGCTGGATACCTGCCGAGCGGCTAGCGAAGTCCGTCAGTTGACGGACTTTTCCCCTTCCTGAAGTGGGTAGCGCAGAGTTGTTCTGGAACTCTGCGGCTCGTCATTGACACAGCCCCCGGGTGCGGCTTGACGCGCGTCGCGCAGGTTTCAAGGCCCGCAGGGCCGAAAGAATGTGGCCCAGGGCGTAAGCCCTGGGATAGAGGACGCCCCACCCCGCCATTGGTCCCCCTCCCTCGCCGACGCGGGGGAGGGGGTAAGGGGGAGAGGGAGCACCCGCCAACCCGCGGCTCACGCCCGTCGCCTGCCGGCCTAAAAGCAGCCGTGGGCCAAGCTCTGACGCCCCCGCCGGGGCTGGGACGGCGCGCAGACATTAGAAAGCAATGTCTGCGCCACCCGCGCAGTGCCTCGCACGTTGCGCGGGGAGCTAATCGAGGGTGGTTCGCAGCGCGGGCAGCCTGCCCCGAGCCATCGGGGTCTCGCCCGTGAATGCGCACAGCTAGCACCCAGAACACGGCCGGGACGGCCGTGCTACCTAAAGCCGAACATTCCGAGACACAACAAGCGATGTGAGTGCCACCCGCGCGTGGTATGATGTGGCGCGCTGTCGAGGTTTAACTCATTTCATTTGGAGACGCCGAAAATGGAAATCGGAAAAAGATTACGCCAGTTGCGGGATGCGAGGCATTTCTCTCAGGGGGAAATCGAGAAGCGGACTGGTCTGTTGCGCTGCTACATCTCGCGCGTGGAATGCGGCCACACCATCCCGTCGCTCGCAACCCTGGAGAAATTGGCCAAGGCTTTCGATCTGGAATTTTATCAACTCTTTTACTCGGGAAGCGGCAAACCCGTAGCTCCCGAGGTTCCAGGTCAGAGCCCTCTCGCAAGGGAGGAACGCAAGCTGGTGGAGATGTTCAGGCAGATGTCCGCGTCGGATAAAGGGACGGTGTTGGTGCTGGCTCGACAAGCAACGCGAAGGAAGCGGCGATAAGATTAATCGCGGGTGCTGCCGAGATGGCGCTGTTTGCCCTGTCCGCGTTCAACAGAGCGCATTGTCTCTGCAAAACGCCAGCATCGCCGCGCCGACGTAGGGGCAGGCCTTGTGCCTGCCCACCGGGGCAGCCACAAGGTGTGCCTCTACAATTCCACCGCTCGCGCCATTCTCTGCTCAAGGCGTCAGGCCTCCCCAACCGTCGATTCGTCTCGCTGGACCTCGAACATTAGACAAGGG
>JALHUF010000518.1 GCA_022866195.1 Terriglobia bacterium | reverse complement strand
TGTTATAATGAGAACTTATCTACCCCGCAATCGTGGGGGTGCCGGGTCTTAGCTCCGTCAGTTGACGGATTAGGCGGCTCGGCCTAAACAAGAGTTATGAGGCCTCACGCTATGCAAGAAACGACTGCTGGAAGTACGCCACAGAGGGTCGGGAACTTCGCCTATGTGATCGCTGGCCTGTCGTACGTACCGCTGCTCGGCGCTCTGTTCGGCGTTATCGCGATCATCTGGGGGCTGACGAGCCGAAAGTGCGGAGGAAAGCGCGTAGCGGCGATTGGAGCTGGCGGGATTGGGTTTACGCTGCTGGTCTACGGAGCCTTGTTCTATTTTGGCTTCATACAGCGGGGTGGGGTATACGACGAGTTGCGCGGCAAACTTGCCCAGACGATGCTCAACTCGCTGGTTCAATCCATCGAGTTCTATCGAGTGCAACATGGTAGTTACCCCGAGTCCCTCAAGGCTCTCCAAGCCTCTATGCCAGAGGAGAGCCTCACGACGGTCTTCGACCCCACGGATGTGAAGCTCGGCGGTCAACCCAGATATTTCTTCTACGAGCGGGTCGGTGCAGACCACTACTATCTGCGAGGGGTTGGGAAGGATGGCCAACCCTTCACCGCCGATGACATCGTGCCACAGATCCGGCCGACCGCGGCCGGGAAGATCGGGCTGTTACTTGAGCGGAAATAAGCGGGTAGCCACGGTCAGGGTTTTTCTGACCGTGGGCTGTTCCCTTGATGACGAACCCACGGTCAATTCGAATTGCGAATTGACCGTGGCTACCAGCCCGAATCGTTATCCGCGGGTGGCGCCGACATCTCGCCGTGCGGGACCGTTAAGAAGTCAGGACAGGCCAAGGATGGGACCCGGTGACCCGTCGGCTGACGGGCGTAGTCGCCCGTCGGCTGACGGGTTGCGCGTGTTCGTGGGGCGCACACACGAAATCCGATGCATGCGCCACCCGCGGTCAGTGTTTTCCTGACGGTGGGTTCTTATCCACGGGACAAGGCCACGGTGAATCACAAACCAATTGACCGTGGCTACCAGCTAAGGGGTGAAGCATGAAAAGACTCATCGCGACGGTAGGTTTGCTCCTCATGGTGTCGGCGTCGGCGTTGGCACAGAACGCTGACAATCTGTCTCATGGACAGGGATATGTGTTTATTGGCCCGGCAGTAGGCCCCTCTATCTTATGGAAGGAGACTGCGGTCGGTGTAAACGCCGGTTTTGGTGGAGAGGTGTTTGTTTACCGGGGACTCGGCGTGGGCACCGAATGTGGATATGCGAGCCCCAAGATAAGTTTCAATGGAGACGAAGCTGTAGGGTCGACGTCATTCAATGCGTCCTACCACTCCTACGATTTCAGAAAGAAAGACCGAAGGGGGGTCGAGCCTTTTGTCACCGGAGGCTACAGCCTTTACTGGGGGGACCGCAGAGCGACGCAGAATGGGTTCAACCTGGGGGGAGGCGCGAACATATGGCTGGCCAAACACGCTGCCGTGCGCTTGGAGGTCCGGGGCCAGGGCAACGTCAATCACTTTCACGATTCATTTGCCTATTTCGTAGCCTTCCGCATAGGCGTGACGTTCAGGTAAGACCGCGCGTCATAGTTTTGCACACCATACGGCTCCCGCTTAGCCGTCCATTTGCTACACCCCACTAAAGATTCCCTTGGGTCCTCCTTTGGCTCGGCAGCAAACGGCAGGGGGATGGGGCCACCCCAAGTACAGGGAGTAACCCGCCGCTCGTTTGCACGAACCTACCAAGTTTCGCGGCCAAGCGCCTGCCCCCAGCCAGCTTTCCGGAGTTCTCAACCGCATCGAGCGTGCCTACCGATAGCCCACTTTAGCGACCAAGTTCCCGCATGCACAGAAAAAACCCCTGCAAAAAGGTTGCACGTGCGCGGGCTGGCGCCCCGATGGATCGGGGCGCGCCGAATGGCGCCATGCAGGTTTCAGCCCCCGGCGAAAGGGCAGGGATTTATCCCTGCTGCAACCGGACTACCCCCTCACCCTTACGTCCCTCTCCCCTGGGGAGAGGGTGTCCCGATTCTATCGGGACGGGTGAGGGGTCACGTGGCTACCGCGCCCCTGCCGCCGGGAGCAGAGCTCCCGAACAGCAAGGCGGAAGCAGAGCTCCAGAACGGCAAGGCGGGAGCAGAGCTCCGGAACGGCAAGGCGGAAGCAGAGCTTCCGCACTCCAGAACGGCAAGGCGGAAGCAGAGCTTCCGCACTCCAGAACGGCAAGGCGGAAGCAGAGCTTCCGCACTCCAAGGCCGCAATATTACAGCGCGAATGATGCGCTACAGGTATTTCACGACCAAGTCGAGGATTCTCTGGATGCCCTCGTAGGGCTCGCCGCTGCCGCCGAACTCCGCCGAATAGACGCCTTTGAATCCTGCCTTCCTGGAAATCTCCATGCAGCGGGGGAAATCGAATCCCGTTTCTTCACGTTGCGCGCTGAACGTCAGCCCGCGCGCGTGGCAGACGGTGTGGGCGTAAGGGAACATCAATTCCAGACCGTGGTAACGCTCGGCCTCGGGGAAATTGCCGAAGTCCGGCAGCGTCCCCACCCAGTCGGGTCCCGCTCCCTTCACAATGGCCACGATGTTCTCGGCTTTGGCGGCCACATTGCCGTGATTCTCGATGAGCACCTTCACGCCCTTGGATTTCCCGTATTCGCCCAGCGCCTTGTAAGCCGCGGTAGGCCGGCTCAGGTCGGTCATCTTCACGGTGCCCCCGGGATTGGGGCGAATGGCCAGGGCGCCGATTTCCGCGGCGATGTCGATCCACTTCTTGCGCTCCGCGATTTCCTTTTCCCACTGAGCGTCCTCGGGATCGCAGAGTCCCACCCCCCGCCAGTCCGCGTCGTAATCCACCGGCATGTTGACCACGCGCCCGCGGACCTTCTCGATCGCTGCCTTGAGGTCTTTCAGATAGGAAGGCGCGGTAGATTCAAAGTGGGTGCTGCACAGCTCGAAGTTATGAACTGTGTACTTGTCCACGATGAGCTCGGGATACTCGCGCAGGTCCAGCATCTTGCCCGGCCCCTTGAAGTTCTTATCGCGGGTTTGGGGGAAATAGTTGTGCAGGCTCCAGGAGCAGACGCCCAGGCGGGCGGATTTTTCCGCGTCAGTCAGTGTGCCGCCAGCTCTCGGATGAGCCCAGCCGAATTTGGAGGCCAGCCCGGCCGCCAGCGTGCCGGAAGCAGTTCTTTCCAGGAACTTTCGTCGGTCCATTAGATTCTCCTTAGCGGATGATTACTGTTGGTCATTCTGCTTGTCATTCTGAGCCCTTCGCTTGTCATCCTGAGCGCAGCGAAGGATCCTTTTCATTTCGCTCAGGGTAAACTCCGCGAAGAATCCCGTTCCTGTATGTGCCAGGTGCTTATGAGATCCTTCGTCGTCCGTCGGCGGACGGACTTCTCAGGATGACAGCCGGCAGAGGGTGTAAGTACCCCCGTAGGGGCGACCCGGCGGGTCGCCCCTACCCAAAGCGGGAGCAAGCTCCCGCACTCCACAGAAAAGTGGCGGGATAAACCCGCCGCTACAAATACTTCAGGCGGGATAAACCCGCCGCTACAAATACTTCAGATAAACCCGCCGCTACAAATACTTCAGTAACTCGTCGAGGGTTCTCTGCACGCCCTCGTAAGGATCGCCGGGGCCTTCGTACTCGATGGAATAGATGCCCTTGAACCCCGACGCCTTCGCGACCTGCATGGCCTTCGGGAAATCGTACTTGGTTTCCTTGCCGCTGGCGTCAAACTCCAATCCTTTGGCGTGGCAAACGATGCGCGCGTAACGGAAGAGCAGCTTCAGTCCCTTTTCGCGCGTGGCCTCGTCGGGAAAGTTGGCGAAATCGGGGAGCGCGCCGAAGAAACTGTTCTTGACTCCCTTGAAAACGTTCACCAGCTCTTCCGGATGTTCCGAACCGACGCCGCCGTGGTTCTCGACGATGACGTGCACGCCCTTGGATCTACCGTAGGCCGCCAGGGCCTTGTAGGACTCGCTGGTGGGCGCGAGAGTCTGGGCATTCATCTTGCCCGGATCGCAGCGCACCGCCCGGGAGCCGATGGTGGCCGCAATGTCGATCCATTTCCTCCCGCCGTTGACGGCGTTCTCGCGGATCTTCTGGTCGGTATCAGAGAGGCCGCCGCCCGTCCAAATCTCCTGAATATCCACGGGCATGTTAACCACGTAGGATCCAGCCTTCGCCAGGCGGTCCTTCAACTCCTTAAGGTAGCTCGGCTCCGTCGAGGCGAAATGCGGAGCGCAGAATTCCAAGTGGTGGACCTTGTAGCGGTCCGCAATCATCTCCGGGAAATCCAGGAGTTCGAGCATTTTCCCGGGTAGCTTGAAATCGTCATCCCGCGTGCGCTGAAAATAGTTGTGCAGGCTCCAAGTGGAGACTGCGATGCGCGACAGTTTGCCGCCTGCGCTGCCGGGCGAGACTTGCCCTTGCGCGGTGGCCCAGAGCGGACCCACTCTTCCCGCCAAGCCGCTGGCGGCCACACCGCCGGCCAAGCGAGCGAAGAAATCTCGACGTTTCATTTTTCTCTCCTCTCTTTGCGAAGGCTCAGGGACCGTCCCCGAGAAAGCGCGCGACATTATACTGCTACTGCACCTGGATGCCGCGCAAGAAGCTGGCGTTTTCTTCCGGCAGCGAGACGTTGATAAACATGCCGGAGCCGAGCTCAAAGCCCGCCATCTTGGTCAGGCGCGGGATGATGCTGACATACCAGTGGTAATACTTCACGCCGCAGTACTCGGTGGGCGCGGTGCGGACGACGTAGTTGTAGTCGGGGTCCCCCAGCCCGTGATAGAGCTTGGCGAGCGTGCGCCGCAGGTTGCGGGCCAGGTCCGCCGTTTCGGCGTCGTTCATCTCCGCAAAGCACGCCATGTGCCGCCGCGGCATGACGAGAATGGAAAAGGGCGAGAGGCAGGCAAAGGGGATGAAGGAAACGAAATGCGGGGTTTCCAGGACGATGCGCACGCCTTCCTTCCGCTCCTGGTCGAGGACCCGGCAGAAGATGCATTCTCCGAACTCGTCGAAGTGCTCCAGGGCGTTGAACAAGCGGTCGCGCAACTGCGTGGTGATGACCGGGGTGGCGATCATCTGAGAGTGGGGGTGCTCGAGAGACGTCCCGGCCGCCTCGCCGTGGTTCTTGAAAATGGTCACTTGCTCGATGCGCGAGTCAGAGGAAGCGAATTTGAAGCGGTTGAGGTAGGCCTGGATGATGAGTTCGACCTCACGGTCCTGGAGTAGGGCCGTCGTCTTGCTGTGGTCCGGCGTCTCCACGATCACTTCGTGGATGCCGACGCCCGTCACGGTGCGGCGAATCCCCACAATGGCGCGGCGCCGTTCACCCTCGTAAGCCAACGCGGAAAACTTGTTGGGCGTCACCCGGACCTGCCAGCCCTTCCCGTCGGGAATCACATAGGTCTCAGGGGGTGTCATCTTTTCATTGCCGGGGCAGAAGGGACATTTGGGGTTGAAGGCAGGGAGTTTCCTCCTATCCGCCTCGCTCTTGGCGAATTGGTCCGGGCGCTTGGCGCGCTCCGTGGCGATGATGACCCATTCACGGGTAAGGACATTGTAGCGAAGCTCGGGCATGTCAACCTTCCTCAGCTTAGGATTAGTCCGACGGACGTCAGGGAGCCCGCGAAGTTTTGGGTTCCCAAGAGAGAGCGCATTCTATACCATTCAGCAATTCAATGGTACCCACACTGAGTGGCGCAACAACGCGAGCGCCTACGCCAGCCACGACCCGGCTGAAGTAGGAGATCGGCCCGGCTGCCCGCGTGGGTGCGAAGCAAAGGCGAGTGCGCCGGCGGGCTGGCTCTGCCGCCCGAGAGAGGGTCTATGTCCAAGAAGCACCGGGAAGCAGTGCAGAAGCAATTCGCGAAAACGGTGGAAGCCTTCTCGAAGTACGCCGTGCGCGACACGCCGGAAATCTTGGCCGAGAAGGTGGAGTTTGCCAAACCGCAGCCAACTGACCTTGCCTTGGACGTGGCCTGCGGGCCGGGCATGTTGGTCCTGGCGCTGGCGCCGCGCGTGCGCTTCGCGCGCGGGATTGACCTGACCGAGGAGATGTTGCGCCAGGCCCGCGCTCTCCAGCTCGAACGGCAGGTCTCCAACGTGGCCTTCGACTGCGGCGAAGCGGAGCAATTGCCTTACTCCGATGCCGCGTTCGATCTGGTCACCTGCGAGTGCTCGCTCCACCACATGCTGAGGCCGGAATTGGTGCTGAAGGAAATGATTCGAGTGATGAAGCCCGCCGGGCGACTCTTCCTCACCGACGCGCTGGCGCCCGAGAGCGACACCAAGTTCGAGCTGCACAACCGCATTGAAAGCGCGCGCGACCGCTCCCACGTGGAGTCGCTGCGGCTGACAACCTTTCTCACTATGTTCGAAGCGCACGGGCTCGAGCTTACCCGCCAGACGCTCAAACGCCGGCAGCGCTCGTTCAATCACTGGATGCGCCGCGCCGGTCTGGAACCCAAGCACAAACGCTACCAGGAAACGCGCAAGCTGTTGGAAGATTCCCTCCCCGGCGACCGCGCCGGCTTCTCCCCTCAACCCCAGGGCGACGACATCCT
>JALHUF010000517.1 GCA_022866195.1 Terriglobia bacterium | reverse complement strand
TGCTCATCAGCGTGCAGGGGACGACCCCGAAGAACTCTTCCATGGCGGTCCAGCACTGGACGGATGAGCCCACCAGATCGTTCGCCTTCATCCAGTCGTCCACCACCACGCCGAACTTGCCCATCTTCAAGAGCGCCGCCGGAGGGACGCCTGGGGTGGGAACGTAGTCGGCGATGGTGGAGATCTTGGCTTGCACTTTCGGGTCGTTGTCTTTCAGACGGGCGATGCGGCCGAAGACTTCCGAAAGGTCCAGCGTCTCCACCGTGATCCCGGCGTGTTCCATTAGCTTTTCGCTGAAGCGCACGGTGATGAAGTTAGCGGGCCGCGCACCCAGCACGCCCACGCGCAGGTTCTTCAGACCTTTTACCACGCGGCAGGTTGCTGCAAACGCTTTCAAATCAGACCTGAAAAGACCGGCCATCGGCGCCACGGTGTGCTGCGTCGTCAGCGTGAAGCGGATGCCGTACTGCCAGAGGTTGTTGCAGGCTGAAATCTTGCCGCAAAAACTGTCGCGGCGGCCCCCCATCAGCATCTTGCTCGGTTCGTCGGGGAAGGCCTGCACCAGCACCGGCACTTCCAGCCCCGACATTCGGATGCTGTTGGCCACGCCGCGCTCGTCGCCGAAATTCGGCAGGCTGACCAGGATGCCATCAATTTCCTCGCGGTGCTTTTTGAAAAGGTCCGCGCACTTGCGGGCGTCCTGAAGGCTTTCGACCGACCCATACTTGGTGTCCTCCGGGGTCAGGCAAATGGTTTTGTACCCTTCCTGCTCCAGGACGCGCAGGATTTCTTCCCGGCCATCGCGAGCCAGGATGTCGGGGAAGAAACCACGGTTGCCGACAATCACGCCAAATGTTGTAGTGCTCATCGCACGACCCTCCTGTGAATTACCTTCGAAGTCCGAACAGTGGCTAAACCAGCCCGCTATCTTAACATGGTGCCGGAGGACGACAAGAGACGTCTCTCCCGGCTTCCGCACCCGGAGCCCCGAGCAGCGCTAGGCGGGACGTTGGAAGCGGTCGAGGATTTGGAACATGACCAGCCCCAGACCCACATTCACCAAGACGCCGCTCGCGGAATCGAGCAGTTGGAAGGGCGGCGGAGTCTCGAGCAGGCCATGCTGAAGAGCCAGCAGGGACAGCGTATGGACAGGGACAAGTATCGCGGTAAGGGCCAGGCGCGCGAGCACGTCGTTGAGTTCGAACTTAATGCTGGCCGAGGCCGCCAAGTATCCGATCAAGGCCTTCGCCATTCCAAAAATCCCGATGTAGCCGTGGGAGAGCGCATCTTGCAGCAAACCCACGCCGGTTCCCAGGCCCGTCGCGAAGACTTTGTTTCGCCTCACCACTGCGAAATAGATCGTAGCGAGCAGGGGAAAGTCAAAGAGGCGAGCCAGAGGAATTTTGAGCGGCAAGAAGGTCTGGAGCAAGAGAGCCACGAAGACGGTCACCCAGAGGATAGCCGGCTGGGTTCGTGAGACCTCGATGGGCCGCTGGGCCGGGGCAGTCATCGCGGTGGAGAGTACCAGAAATGCGACGCCCTTGGGTAGGGTTAGAGAGCCTCCGGGCTCTTGGCCGGGTGCGAGCTTCCGGAACTCGCGCCGGGCATCAATTCCTGCGAGTCAGGGACGAGCCGGTGAAGTCAACGCCTGCAACTCGCCGGAGCGGGGTTTGAGGACGACCAGCACGGTCT
>JALHUF010000516.1 GCA_022866195.1 Terriglobia bacterium | reverse complement strand
CTGGGAGCGGACCTACAACACCGTCCGCCCCCACCAGGCCCTCGGCTACCGAACTCCCCAGGAGTTCCTCACCCATTGGGCCTCCCCATCCCAACTCAAGGAGTGTCACTAATCTACTGGACGAGTACAACAACTTCCCAATTCTTTCCGCATGCTGTATCATGCCAGGCCTTCAGGCCCTGGGAGCCAAACCCTTGGTGTGCGGGCGATGGTGCCATCAGGGCGTTGCCACCGCGGGTGCGCGGCGGCCTTGATTCCGGCATGGCGGAGACACCAGCAAGCACTCGAGTTCCCGAACACGAACTCCGGCGCGACGTGACCGTGTGGGGCTCCTACATGTGGGGCTTCGCCGACGTCGGGGCAGACACTTTTGTCGCGCTCGGAGTCGTCTTTGCCATCACGCAGGGGGTTGCGCCGCTCGCCTTTGCCCTTGCCGGTCTGGTCTATATTCTAGTCGGACTCGCGTACACGGAGCTGGCGTCCGCTTACCCGGTGGCCGGAGGCGGTCAGTACTTTGCCCTGCGCGGCTTGGGTGACTTGTGGGGTCTGGTTTCCGGTTCTGCCCTGCTTCTCGACTACACCATCGACATCGCCCTCTTTTCTTACTTTACGTCCACCTATATGGACCATTTCCTTCCCAGCATCGCCCGGTGGACCGTGCCGATCGGTCCTTTTCCGAAGGTCCACCTCGGGTTGATGATCCAGACGCTGATCGTCATCGCCGTGCTGGTGTGGCTCAACGTGCGCGGGATGCGGGAAGCCAGCCTCCTGAACGAGATCATTGGGGTGGGGATCATCTTAACGGAATGCGGGATCATCATCTTCGGGTTCCTTCTCGTATGGCAACCGCAACTGGTTTCCGAACAGTGGACGGCGGGTTGGGCCAACTTTGAAACAAAGCGCTTCCTGTACGGAGCGTCGCTGGCTATCATTTCCTTTGTGGGCCTGGAATCGATCTCGCAGGCGGCCCAGGAGACACGCCGCCCGGCCACTATTGTTCCCCGCACCTCTATCGGACTTATCTTCACGGTGTTTCTTTTTGCGGTGTCCATCTCCCTGCTGACACTGGGAGTGGAACGCTGGGGAGTGTTTCAGGATCCGCAGAACGTCGGCAAATCTGTGGCGCTGATTGCAAGCCACTTGCCCTGGATCGGCAAGGTCGCGGAAGGGTTCACGGCCGGGCTTGCTTCCCTGGTGCTGCTGATCTCGGCCAACTCCGGAGTCATGAGCGTCTCCCGCCTTACTTTCTCCATGAGCCGCTTTGACTTTATCAGCGGCTGGTTCGAAAAAGTTCACCCCGTCTACCGCACCCCGGTCCGAACTATCGTCATTTTCTCTTGTATCGGGGGACTCCAGGTGGTGTTCGCGTCGCTCACTGAGAATGCCATCGACACGCTCGTGAATCTTTACGCCTTTGGGGCAACGCTTGGCTACACTGTTGTGCTGATTTCGCTGGTGCGTTTACGCTTTTCCGATCCTTACACCCCGCGACCCTACCAGATGCCGCTCAATATTTCCCTGCAACGCAATGGCACACGGGTAAATTTCCCTGTCCTGGGAGTAGTCGGCTTGATGTCGATTGCTACCGTCTTCCTGGTGGTGCTCTATACACACAGCATCGCTCGGATTGCCGGGCCGCTGTGGGTGCTGCTGTGTTTCGCGTACTACGCGTGGTACAGGCGCAGCCGCAATTTGCCTATAGTGCGGAGCTTGCCGCGCGATTGGGAGTCCCAGCAGAAAAGCGTGCTCACCGCCGCTGAGGAATTTGACCTCCTCGAACAGTATAAGGTGGCTCTGGCGGAGCGGGATCGGCAGGCCCTGCGGGCTGATCGCCCCGGGCGTGGGACCGCCGGGGCTTGATCTTGCTTGCTCGCGGCCATTCGCCCTTCGGCTGTTATAATCATGAACGCAGTTGCGCATTCTTTGCAGGGGAGGGTCTCCCAATTCGCTGGGGCAAGTAAACGCCTCGTGGGCGCGGCAGGGACAATCCCATAAGGCGAGCTGAGAGACGGAAAAACGAGAAAGCCGCAGCGCAAAGGGCTTCCCTGATTTGAATACTTGCCGGGAGGCACTTTTTGTATCTAGAGATCCAGCGCGAGATTCTGGCGAGGTTTGTTGGGGCCATTCAGGAAGTCTTTGGCTTGAAAATCGACGCGCCCGTCCCGGATTTCCCTCCCAGCGTGGAGATGGGCGACCTCTCGATCGCGGCCTGTTTCGAGCTGGCGAAGCAACTTCGCCAATCGCCCCGCAAGATCGCGGAACAGCTTGTGGCGCGTCTGCTGCCGCTCCCGGGCGTCGAGCGCGTCAGCGTGGCCGGCGGCGGGTACATCAACTTCTATCTCGACCGCGCGCAGGTTGCCTCCGGCCTTTTCCGACCTCGCACCAGCCCGCCCAAGCACGGCATTGCGGCCAAAGGGAAAGTTCTCGTCGAACACACCAGCATCAATCCCAACAAGGCCGCGCACATCGGGCACCTGCGCAACGCGGTACTGGGCGACACCTTTGTCCGCCTGCTACGCTTCCGGGGAAATCCGGTTGAGATCCAGAATTACATTGACAACACAGGCGTCCAGGTGGCGGACGTGGTGGTGGGCTTTGTTCATCTGGAGAAAAAAGGCCTTGAGGACATCCGCAAGCTCATCCAGGATCCGTTCATTCGCTTCGACTACTACTGCTGGGACCTGTACGCACGCGTCTTCCAGTACTACGCGGAGGCTGAAGACGCGCTGGCCTTGCGCGCCGAGGCGCTAAAGGCCATCGAGGAAGGCCACGGCGAGATGGCGGCCATCGCGGATCTGGTCTCGACGGCTATCGTACGGAAACACTTGGAGACCATGGAGCGCATCAACGTCCGCTACGACCTCCTGGTTGAGGAGAGCGAGATTTTGCGGCTTGAGTTCTGGGAATACGCCTTCGAGGTGCTGAAGCAATCCGGTGCCATCCGCTACGAGGAGTCTGGGAAGAACGCCGGCTGCTGGGTGATGGGTCTGGCGGAGGCCGGCAACGGCGAGACCACCGATGAAGAGTCGGGCAGCGAAGACGTCAAGATCATTGTGCGTTCTAACGGCACCGTCACCTATGTGGGCAAAGACATCGCTTACCACCTGTGGAAGTTTGCGCTGCTGGGCAGAGATTTCGGCTACCAGCGCTTTCACCGTTATGCGGATGGCCAGCCCGTCTGGCGGACTGCGCCGGATGCCGCGGCCGAGGCGCCGGCCTTCGGGCGCGGGGCTGTCGCCTACTCGGTCATCGACACGCGGCAGTCCTACCTCCAAAGCATCGTGGCGACGGCGTTCCGGGCTTTGGGATTCCAGGAGGAAGCCGCGAACTTGCACCATTTTGCCTATGAGGTGGTGGGCCTGTCGCCGCGCTGCGCGGAGGAGATGGGATTGGCACTGACCGCGGCGGATCGCCAGCGGAGTTATATTGAGGTTTCCGGCCGCAAAGGATTGGGAGTTAAGGCCGACGATTTGATTAACAGGCTCGTGGAGAAGGCCACGCAGGAGGTCCAGGCCCGCCAGATGACCGAGGACCCAGCCGAGCAGGCGGCCTCCGCGCGCATGATTGCCGTCGGCGCCCTGCGCTACTTCCTGCTGAAGTTCTCACGCCGCATGATCATTGCGTTTGATTTCAAGGAGGCGCTGGCCTTTGAGGGCGAGACGGGACCCTACCTCCAGTACAGCGTGGTGCGCGCCCGCAACATCTTCCGCAAGTTCCAGGAATCCCATCCGGATTTCAATCCCCAGCGCCTGGGCGAACTTGTTTCCGCGAATCAGCTCAAGATGTTTCTTGGGGGGAAAGACGGCGAGGCTTTTTGGGAGTTGATTCTGCTGGCGGCGCAGTTAGAAATGGTGGCGGACCAGGCCATTGCGGCCGCCGAGCCCGCCGTCGTGGCGAAGTATGCCTTCCGTCTTGCTCAGGCCTTCAACAATTTCTACCATCGCTACCGCATCCTCAGCGAAGCTGACCCCGCCCGGCAGAACTTCCTCCTCTATCTCGTCCATCTGGTAAATGAGTCCCTGACCCGAACCCTGGATCTGCTAGGCATCGAAGTCCCCGAGCGGATGTAGTCGAGCAACTCCGGGCTGTAGGATGGTCCTCGCGTTTGGCTGGTCACCTCGTAAACTGGCGCGGCTGCTTCTGCTCCGTACCATTATGCCCTGCCAGTTATGAATCCCGCCTGCGGGGTGCCGGCTTGACACTCACT
>JALHUF010000515.1 GCA_022866195.1 Terriglobia bacterium | reverse complement strand
CCCCGCCAACCGCTGTCAGCACACGGGACAACCGCCGAAACCCGACCCCCCTCGCCAGAAGGGCAGCGAAGCTGGAGAGGAGATTGAGCATCAGCGTGAAGGCGAGAGCAAAGGCCCGCCAGACGACAATTGACCGGAAGTTCTGTGAAATTCACGACGGCCACCCGGCCGCCCAGGGGAAACACCGCCACGCGTGGTGGCGCATCAAGAGAGGTGACCGTGAATTGCGAGACCTCCTTCCGCAGGGTCTCCAAAGCCTCACGCAGCTCCGGCGTCGGCTGTGCTCCCCGGTTCTGCGCATCAACATAAGTCAGGCGCGGCAGTGCAGCGGAAAACACCACCAACTTGCCATCACCGTGCGGAATTACCTGAACGTGCTTTCCTTTCGGAAGCTCCAACGGACTCGACGTGGGCAAGCGTGGGTCGCCGTTTAACCGGTGCGCCAGGCCCTCGCTCAGGAAGGCCGTCCCACCCGCCTTGAGGAAGCCCGCCAGTTTGGGCACAAACTCCGCGTCCTCCAGGGCGTGGACGGTGAAGAGCGCGGCGCGCGCGCCCTCGGGAAAGCGCGCGGTCGGCAGAAGCGGGACCGCGAGCATGCCAATCTGGTCAAAGAGATACGCTTCGTTGCCCGCCTCGCTCGAAGGTGGCTTGTAAGCAGGAATGCCCTTCCAGTCTCCGACCAGTTTGCTCAGGGCCTCGAATTCCGTGCGCCGGGGGGCGAAGGCTTCCGCCTGGGGCCGAAATTCCGGCGAAACCAATGAGCCGTAACAAAACAGCAGGATCTCCGGCGCGCCCGCCAGCACCGTCACATACGGTTGGTCTAGATAAAGGACAGGGTTGGTCCCGTAAGGATCGAACCAGCCGCCGCCGAGCTTTTCGGCGCCAATTTCGGCCATCCAGCGGTAAATGAAGAAGCCTTCATACTGCTGTTTGTGTCCCCACTCGTCGGAGCTCGGGTCACGCAGCTCCGTGCCCATCCAGATGCGGTCGAAGAGCGCCGTTTCTTTGTCGACGATATAGCCCCGGTTATGGAATTCGTCGTACCACTGCGGGTACTTCAGAATGATCTTGACATTGGGATTGGCCTGGCGGGCCGGGCCGAGCACGCGGTTGCGGCTCACGTCGAGCATCAGCTTTTCGCGGTACTGCCGCCAACTCATTGCGCCTTTGGCCGCCGCGCATTCCGAGCACTCGCAATCGGTGAAAAAGAAGTCGTCGATCATGATTTCGTCGAAGAGCTGCGCCGTAAAGGCAAAGATGGAGGCCAGGTGCTCCTGGTTGGCGCGGTGGGTGTAGCAGGCACCAACCTCCCAACCGCTGGTAGGCTTGCCGAACCGCGTGGTGGTGACACAGCCGGAGACCTTCAATCCTGCCTGGCGGAAGAAGTCGCGCGCAGTCTTCAGCGCCGCCGCGTCGGCCTGATAGCCGTCGCGAAAGGCCTCGACATAAACCTTGCTGATGCCCATCTTGCGGCAGAACTCCAGGGCCTCGGCGCGGCCCTGCGGGGTCGAGAGGTGATCGCGCACATCCTGGGCCGTAAAAAGGGTTGACCAGTCGATGGCCGACAGCTGCCCCGGTAGCACAGTCACAGCCAACGAGACGAAGAGCGAGACAACGATCACGCGAAGGTGATGAACGTGAAAGGAACGGTGCATGGTGGGTTGGACTCCTTGGGTAGAAGGTTCGCGCCTCAAGGGCAATCTGCCTGCAACTCCCGATTCATTCCGACTTCCAACGAGCTTTGCGCCCACTTCTCTTCCGCCTCGAGGTGTTCGCGGAGTTCGCGGATCATCCGTGCCCCCAAGGTCAACAGGACGCTGGGATCTCCCGAGAGCTCGTAAGAGGTCACCTGTCTTTGAAACCTGTCCAGGTCAATCCCAAAGCGTTCGTGACCGCGCCGCAGGTCAGCGACCTGAGCTGCGTTCTCGGCCCCCCGTGCCAGAGCCGCGAGCAGGACTGTTTCCTCATAGCGAAAGTGCGCGACGGCGACGGTTTCGAAGAATGTGAGCGTCTCCCGTAGCTCCGCCGCCACCACTTGGCGCTCAGCCGCGGGCGTCGTCTTCAGTCTCTCCAGGAAATTCTCCCAGTCGGCCAGCCGGACGCGAATCTCGCGGTGTTCGCGTCTCCACTGTTCCAGGTCCCCGGCTTCGACCGGCTGCGTCAGTCGCAAGGGCTGTTCGGCAGGCGGCGCGGCGCTTTCCGGCGCGAGATATCGGCAAGTATAACCGCGGCTCTGGAAAGTCGCGGCCACTTCCCGTCGCGGCGGGTAAGCGTGCGTGGTGAACTGGCCGGGCAGGCGCCCGCGAAGGTACGCACCCGGCAGCGTCTCGCAGTCCACGGTGAAGAGGTCGCCGCCCGCCACCATGGACAGGTTGAAGTCGTAGCTCTCGCGGGTATTGAGAAACAAGCGCGCGCGCGGGAATGCCAAGTGATAGATGCTAACGGCAAGCTGGTAATCTTCATCGGACACGCTGAACCGTGACGGCTTCTGCGAGGCGAGCACCCCCCGGGCAGGTTTGAGGCGAGGAATGCCGAGGACGTAGGGTTCAAGACCGTGGGTCCGGCGCAGATAGTTCCCATGCTCCACCAATGCCAGCACGTCGAATCGCCAGTCGTACAGGCCAAACAGCACTCCCAGAGCCACGCGCGTGAATCCCGCCGCAATCGCGCGATCCCAAACGTCCAAGCGAAACTCGTAGTGCCGCTTGGGCGAGCCGGGGAAATGCCAGCGCTCGAAGTGCGGCTGATCGTAGGTCTCTTGCCAAAGCGCCACCCAATCAAGTCCCGCCGCGCGCAGGCGGCGATAATCCTCTGCCTCGTAAGGCGGAGCGTTCAGCGCCACAAGTCCCCCGCCGAGGGCCTCCAATTTCCGCCTTGTCAGCTCGACGTAGGCCGCCAGCCGATCAGGGCCGAACTCGGCATCTTCCGCCAGCACCAACTCGATCTGCCGGTGCCCCCAGGAAAGGATCAGACCGAGCTCGCGTTCGTAATGCTCCAGGCTCAGCCGCACGCGCTCTGCCAGGGGATTGGATTTGCGGTAGCCGCAATAGAGGCAGTCGTTCTGACAGAAACTGGTCAGATACTCAGGGATGATAAACTCGAGGGTGTTTCCGGCAACCCGGCGGCGAAGTTGGCGCGCGGCTGCCTGAATTTCAGCGCGCGCGGCCGGCTCCCGTCCCCACGCAAGCAAAGAAGCTGCGTCCTCCGCTCCCAGGCCCCCGAGCGTCTCCGCCGTTTGGACAATCGCCTCGATGGGGCGCGCCGGCGCCGACATCGCGCACAAGGCCTCAATCCGACCTCGCTCGGACGCCCAGTGCTCGCTGAATCGCGCCATCGACGTGAAACCTCTCGACTCTCCGAGGCGCGGGGAAGCGTCCAACTCAGAGAAGCCGCCCCGCTGCCCCTTCAGCAATCCTGCATCCAGAGGCGAAGAACGTCAAGACCGTCAATGCGGATCGGGGGCAGATGTGGACCAAGCGAGGCCTTGTCAGAGGGCGGGGGCGCACGTGGAGCAGAACTGCGCCAGCTTCAAGTCAATGTTCTCGACGGAGTGGGAAGAACTCATCACACAGCGGTAGGCCGGACAATGCCGCAGGCCCAGCGTGTGACCCAGTTCGTGGAGCGCTTCCTTGAGAAGCCGATCAGCCAGGACGGCAGGGTCCGGGGGCATCCCGTAGAATTCCTGCCGAAGCCGATGCATCGAGACCAGGGCGGTCGCTGCGCTTGCGGGTCCGAGCTGCGCCTCCCCGAAGACAAACGTCAGTATGGGGATATAGAGATCGGCCTCGGTCACGCCCAGTAGCCGCCAGGTCTCGACCGCAGGCTGCTTCATCAGACGTCGCAGGAGCTCCGCGGAGTGATACTGCCCTCGCAAGGAGTCGAAGGCAAAGGCGACCTCCAAGCCTTCGGTGTGGATGGAGCAGGCCACCCGCAGGATCGGCACCAGACCCTCGGCAAGCAATTCGAGGTGGGCCCGGTCGACTTCCCCGACCGGGAGGAGGGAAACAATTCTCATGACGACGCGGATCCGGCCTTCTTGAACCCATATTTCTTGATTTTGTTGTAGAGCGTCACCCGGTCGATCTTAAGGACCCGGGCAGCCAGGCTCTGGTTCCAACTGCAGCCCTCGAGGACTTTGAGGATGTGGGCACGTTCCACATCCTCCAGGGTTTGTCCCAGGGGCGGCTGGGTGCCGGAACTGACCTGGAGCGGGAAGTCGGAGATTTGGATTTCCGGCTCTCGCCCGATCACCATGGCCCGCTCGATGGCGTTCTCCAACTCGCGGACGTTTCCCGGCCAATCGTAGTGCATCAACAAGTCCACGGCCGGCTTGCTGATGCACGTAAAGCGCTTGTTCATGGCCCGGGCATACTTGCGGAGGAAATGATCCGCCAACAAAGGGATGTCGTCTCTGCGTTCCCGCAGGGAGGGAAGCCGCAGCTCGAACACATTCAAACGGTAGAAGAGGTCCGGCCGGAAAGTGCCCTCTTTGACCTTGGCCTCCAGATCCCTGTTCGTGGCGGCGATGGCGCGAAAATCCACCTTGATAGTTTGGGTTCCGCCCACACGCGTAATCTCTTTTTCCTGCAAGACGCGGAGCAAGTCGGTCTGGGTTTTCAGGCTGATGTCACTGATTTCATCCAGGAAGACGGTGCCGCCCTCAGCGACCTCAAACTTGCCTTTCTTGCGATATTGCGCGCCCGTGAAGGCGCCTTTTTCATGTCCGAAGAGTTCGCTCTCCAGCAGGGTCTCAGTCAGGGCGCCACAGTGAATGACCACCAGGGGCATGAAGCGGCGAGGGCTCAAGTTGTGGATAGCGCGGGCCACCAACTCCTTGCCCGTGCCGCTCTCGCCGGTGATGAGGACGGTCGTATCCGTGGGAGCGACTGTCCGCACCATCTCCAGGACTTTCTGCATGGGCGGACTCTGCCCCACCAGCTCCACGCCCTGCATCTCTTCCAGGCTCTCGCGCAGCCGTATGTTCTCCTCCTTCATGCGGCGGTGCTCGAGGGCCTTGCGAACCACGTGCGCCAAGTCGTCGGGGTCAAAAGGCTTGGTGATGTAATCGTAAGCGCCGTCTTTCAGCGCCTGCACCGCTGTCTCCACGGAGGCATAACCCGTCATAATAATGACGATAGTCTCCGGGTTGACCTCGCGGATTTTGCGCTGCAACTCCAGGCCGTCCATGCCGGGCATCTTGATGTCCACCAGAGACAAATCCCAGTGCTCGGTCGGCAGCTTGAGCAAGGCCTCGCGGGCAGTGGAGGCCGTCTCCACGCTGTAGCCTTCTTCCTCGAACCATTTACTCAGCGAGTCGCGGACCACCGTTTCGTCGTCTACAATCAAGATGCTGGCTTTGGCATTCATGACTCTCTCCTGGCAAACTCCCCGCAGCGCAGGTTTTCAGCCCGCGAGGGCCTTACTCGACTTCGCCGGCTCCCTCCATGGGCAGGAGTCTCGCTTTGTCACCCACCCGCGCCTCTTCCGGCACGATCACGGTGAAGGTGGTGCCCTTCTGCGGCGTGGACACCACCTCGATGTTCCCACCGTGCTGCTGGATAATTCCGAAAGCAATGGCCAGCCCCAGACCCACCCCTTTGCCCTCCTCCTTGGTGGTGAAGAAGGGTTCGAAGATGTGGGGCAAGACCTCCTCCGAGATGCCCGGCCCTTCGTCACTGACTACTACGCGGCCCGCGCGCTGGGAGGAGTCGAAGGAAGTGGAGACCCTCAACCGCCCACCGTGAGGCATCGCTTCCACCGCGTTCATCAGCAGGGCCAGCAATGCCTGCTGTACCTGGCCGGTGTCGCAGTAAAGAGAAGGAATGTCCGCCGCCAGGGTCTTCTCCAAGTCGATGGACTGCAGCTCCAACTGATGCCCCACCAGCAGCAGGCAGCGCTCAACGATGCCGTTTAAGTCGTTCTTCTGCGGGTTCAGGGGCGCCTGGCGGGCGAAGGTTAGGAGGTTCTTCACAATCGCGCCGCAGCGCCGGCTCTCTCCCTCCACGACCTGCAGGTAGTTCCGCGCCTCGCCCAACCGCTCGCTCCCATTGAAACCTTTCTCCGCCATCCGCGAAACCAGCTTGGTATAAGTCAGAATCCCCGCCAGGGGATTGTTGATTTCGTGCGCCACCACCGCCGCGAGCTTTCCCAACGACACCATCCTCTCCGCCTGAACCAGGTGCTTGTAGGCGCGCTCGAGTTCGCTGGTTTTCTGCCGGACACGCTCCTCCAGCGTCCGGGTCCACTCCAGAATCTCCTGCTGCGCCTTCTTCAGCTGGGCGGTCATGTGGTTGAAAGAAGCCGCCAAGCTCCCGATCTCGTCCGCACTGGTTACCGGGAGGGAGTAGTCCAGGTCTCCTTCCGCCACGTGGCGCGTCCCCTCGGTCAACGCCCGCACTGGCCTGCGTACCATTACCCAGATGAGCACCACAGAGATCAGGCTGACGGCGAGGATTGAGAGGCCGGTAAAGAATGCCAACTTTCGCTGGCGGAGAGCCAGACTTTGATCAACCGCGCTCAGCGATAGGTCCGTATCGAGCACGCCCAGCACCTGGTTACCCGCTGCGGAGTGGGCGTGGCAGGCGGCGTTGGAGCAATCCGGCTCATTCTCGATGGGGGTAATCAAGCCGAGCACGCGCTGGCCATTGCGGGCCACGTAGATGCGCATCCGGTCGGGACGGTCCAGACGCTTGAGCGGCTGAGCCTCAGCGTGGCAGGCGTAGCAAGCCTCCGCCTTCTCATCCACGGACTGCCCGAGTTCCTGGGCATCGGTGGAAAAGGTAATCTTGCCTTCCTTATTGAAAATGCGAATTTTGCTGATGCCGGGCTGATGGCCGATGGTCTGGATGATCTGGAAGACTTCTTCGCGTTGGTCGCGGAGCATCGAATAACGGATGCTACGCCGGATAAGGTCGCTAATGCGGTCGGCGCTCAGGAAGACCATCTCCTCCAGGTGCTGACGGTGGAGGCGAAGGTTCAGATACCCGAGGAAACCAAACAGCACCACCATGCTGCCGACCAAGCAGGCCGTCAGCTTCGTCGCCAGACTGGTGGTCAGCCGCTGCATCCTTTCTCCTCTTTCCTTATCTCCGGGCACCCCCGGACGCGTTCACACCACCGGTACAGGAGTGTTCGCCCTTTCCGGCTGGCGCCGGGCTTCTGCCCCCGCCGAGTGCGACTCAAACACGCCGAAGTAACGAACCGCCAGTGCGAAAAACAGAAACCCTAAACCCACCAGGGATAAGGTCACGGAAACCTCAGTCCACTTGGGGAAGTAATGCGTCCCCGACGAGGCTTCCAGACCCGTGATGGAAACGTTCAGACGGTTGAGCAGGAAACCCGTGATCACCAGCACCGCCGCGGCAAACAGCCCTTCGCGACTCTCCCGCACCCGGCGGAAAGCCAGGAAGGCCAGCGGAATTACTACCCCCAGGAGAGTTTCCAGCGCAAACAACACGGTCTCCGTCGAAGGCTCGCGCAGGTAGCGCAACGTACCGTGGCTAGCCAGATCCTGAAAACGCATCAGTCCATAGAACGCCAACACCACGACCATCCCCTTCCCCAAGTCCACCAGCAGCGGCATTTCAATCTCCCGGCCAAAGGCCCGCGCGCTCAAGTTCGACTCAAAAATCACCATCGCCAGACCCACCCCAATGGCGGAGACGAAACAGAACACCGGCAACAACGGCGAATACCAGTAAGGGTGCAGCTTGGAGGGGACGATCAGATAAAGACTACCCAGCGAGGACTGGTGCAGGGTGGAAAGCAACACCCCCGCAATCACCAGGGGAACGGTGAGGGCCTTTACGATCCGGAGAGGCCTCTGCCACCGAAAGCGCTCAAAAACCACCGGCGAGAACTCCAGCGCCAACACCGTCAGGTAGAGCATCACACACCACGCCACCTCAAACATGACGGACCGGGGGTTCCACATCACCATGGGGTGCCAGATCCTATACGGGCGGCCCAAGTCGAAAAGCAACGCCACCGCCACCAGCGCATACCCCAGGAAAGCCGTCAGAATCGTGGGACGAACGATAGGCTGAAATCGCTCCAGGTGAAAGATGTAAACAATGGCCGCCAGGGTGAAGCCCCCCGCCGCCAAGCCCACGCCGCAGAGCACGTCAAAGCCGATCCACAGTCCCCACGGGAAGCGGTCAGTCAAAGCGGTCGCGGCACCCAGGCCTTGGGTGAAGCGCAGGAGCGCGGAGTAGAAACCCGTGGCCAGAATCACCGCCAGCACCACGCGCCAGAAGGTCAGTTTCGGTAGCCTCGTCCAGTTCATCTGCGCTCCCCGCCCCAAGGTTTTCGGCCCGGCCCACCAGCACAGGCAATCATCACTGGCGGCAGGCCTCGGCGTTAGCCGTCGCTTGCCTTGGGCGTTCCTTTCTCCTCGCCCTCCGCATACGCTACCTCGGCGCGACGCTTCGTGATCCACCAGATCCCACCCAGGAGCACTGTGCCCACAGCGACCACATTCGGTATCTCGGAGAGCACGCGGTAGGTGTACATGGGCAAGGGGTCATGCGGGACGTTGGCCGGAAAGCCGAGCGCTTCAAAAGGCACCGCGGAGAGGTAAAGTACCGAGGTGCCCCCCACCTCATCTTTTCCGTAAATGTGCTGAACATAGCCAGCGGGATTCTGCCGAAGACGGTTCTCAGCCTCCCGCAGCAGCTCATTGCGCTCGCCGAAGATGCTGGCCTGGACGGGACAGGCTTCGGTGCACGCAGGCTGCAAGCCCTTGGCCTGCCGCGGGGCGCACATAGTGCATTTCTTCACCTTCGGCAGTACCAGCTTCCACTCATAGCGCGGAATACCGAACGGGCAGGCTATCATGCAGTAACGGCAGCCCATGCACCGGCTCTCCTCGTAAATCACTGGCCCGGCCGCCGTCTTGCGCAACGCGCCCACGGGGCAAACCGAGACGCACGTTGGGTCCTGACAGTGCATGCAGAACTTCCGGACAAAAACGCCGGAATGGGACTCCACGATATTCAGCGTCTCAGCCGTCAGCGTCGTGTCTTCATTCTGGGGTAACCCATTGGCCTCCTTGCAGGCGCTGACGCATGCGCCACAGCCGATGCACCGCGTTGTGTCCACCAAGATGGCTTTGCTCATGCTGCCAAGGTCTCCAAAAGTTCATCGGGGAGAGACACAAAGTCGCCCCCATTTTGTACCGCCCGCTGCTTTCATTAGCACGCAGCGTGCCGATAATTTCAACACAAAACCGCCACATTCGGCCATTTTCTCCGACATTCTTCGTGCTGATGGGCTCACACTCTGCGAAGCCGGGAAATAACCCAGCTGGCCACTCTATTCACAGAGAGGAATGTTGTCGGGGAAGGTTCGGAACCCCTGTCGAGGTGGGCATAAGCAACACTTTGCGGCGGTGCGCCGCCGCGCCGCGCCAATGAATCTCATCACGAGCGCAGGAATTCTCGCTCAAAGTCAATCCACGCCTTCGCGTCAGATCGCGCCAGACAACCACGGGCTGGCGCACCGCCGTCCTGGCTGGTTAGCCCCAGCGCAAGGTCAGGCGTCAGCCGCGTGGAAATGAACTCTCGCAGCCGACCAACCTCTTGCTTAAGCCATTCGGCAGCTCTATTTCCCAGCCGCATTGCGCCGTTTTCCTGCACTCGACGTACGGGAACTACGGAGCAGATCCAGCCATCTCCAAAGGGATCATCCGCCACCAATCCGGGCCGCTCCTGCAGGCGGCGATTCACTGCAACGACTCTTCCGCTCACCGGAGAGTTAACGGTCAAAACCCGGCGGTTGAGTTCCAGGTGAAAGAGAGGGTTACCCGCCGTTACTTCGTCGCCCACTTTGGGAAGAATGACCCTGCTGACCTGACCCAGGGCGCGGCTCACCAGACCGTCCGCGCCCGCTCGGACTGTGCCCTCCGGCTGAGGCTGGGCCCAGGCGTGGCCCTCGGAGAGATACACACCCTCGGGAACCGAGATCCAACCGGCGAGCTTCTCCCGGCCCGAAGGCGATAGCCACGGGCTCGCAGCCGGCCTTCCAGCACGAGCTCCCCGCCGCTCTTGCCACTTCTGGATAAGGACATCGAGCAAGATAAAACCGATGAATGTCAAAGCCACAAAGATGGCAACCATTATCGGGGCTCCTCCCTAACCTTTCGGCTCGTCCCACTGTGCAGGCGCAGGCCATCGGGCGACGCGCTTAGGACAAGAATAGTTCCCGCACCAGCTTCTCCCAGCGTTCCTCGGGGACTTGCGCGATGATATCCGGGATGGCTCGGCCGCCGTCCTGAAAGTGGACTTCGGCGCCTCCACCGATTCGGCTGTAGAGGGTGGCAACAGAATCCTCCATCCAGCGCTGCGCCAGCCGCCCCCGCAGCAGATTCTTCAAATTCGCATCCCCGGCAGGAGCGTGAACCGCCACTAGCCAGCCGATGCCGAACGGGTCGTCCCGAAGTGCCGACGGGTCCTTCAGGATTTCCATGTTCACGTCGACCACTTCGCCCTCGATGGGCGAGAGCATCTCAAAGCGGTGATTGCCGCGCGTGAGAGTCCAACCCTTTTCCCCCTGGCGGAGCCAGCGCCCGCGCGCCGGGAGCTCGATCTGGTCGATTTGCCCCACCAGGCGCGCGGCGAAATCGTCCAGACCAATCCGGACCAGATGCCTCACCTCTTTCATCGCCCAAGTGTGGCCCGGGTGGTACGAGAGGTGAGCCGGAAGCTTGAAGCCTCCCACCACACCAATGGGGAGAGGCGCTTCCTCGTGTTCCCGTATCCCCGTCGTCACCTCCACCAAGTGGGGGGCCCGGCGGTGGAAGTAATAATCCACCAGAACGAAGATCACAAAAGTTGCTACCACTAGTACAGCGACCATCAAGCACCTCGCTGCTCCGCTATTTGCCTTGCCCAAGCCGCGGAGCCCCTCTTGTCGCCATCCCCAAAGGCACTCTGGAGGCCACCGTGACTGCTTCAGCCGATTCGGTTGGGGTCTGAAGGCCCCTTTGTTTCCATGCAATTACAGGCCGTGGCAAGGAAACCGCGGAAGTGACACAATGACCTTAGCTTTCTCGCTTGTTGCGTCCCGCCACAGGATCCTGTCTCCAAACGTCGCCTTTTGAAGCTAAACGTGCTGAAATCAACGGGTTGGGGGCATGTTGTGATTTGCATCGTCCATTGTTGAAACTTTCAACTTGTATGGTCACGTAGAGCTATGGCCCCGGCGCTCCAGACGCGGTTGCTGAATGAAGCTGGTAACGCCCTTACTTGAGAACTACTCCTGCGCATCGGCGAGAGCATGAGCACGGGTCTGGAGCGCTTGCCGCCCCCAGATTTGACTTGGGGTACGGGGAATCTGGTATAAACCTGCCTGCATTTGAAGGGAGATGGACTTTGGCCCGCAAACCTTGCTGTGTTCTGCTTATTGTATTATCGGCACCGACGTTGGGGGCAGCCGATATGAAGCCTGAAACCCCTGTGCCGAGCTTGGTGGAACGCGTCGGCACGACAGGGTTCCTGCAAGTCCAAGCCGAAAGCTTCAAGGACTTGGCGCTCAAGGATAAGGTCCTGGCCTACTGGCTCTCCATGGCTGCCATCGCCATTCATCCTATTGTCTTCGACCAGAATTCCCCTTGCGGCCTGCGCATAAAGCTCTTGCTCGAACAGATCCTCACGCATCCCCAGGGCATCGACCCCGGCTTGCTCAGGAAGCTCACTGACTATACCAAGCTGTTTTGGGCGAACCGTGGAAATCGCAACAGTTCCACTTCGCGCAAGTTTTTGCCGGAGTTTTCTCCCGAAGAGCTGAGAGCCGCGGCCGAACAGGCGTTGAAGAATCGTGCGCGACTGGGCCCACGCGCAAGGCTGGAGAAGGAACTCGAGGAATTGCGCAGGCCGATCTTCGACCCCGAATTCGAACCCATGCTCACCGCGAAGAACCCGCCCGGCGGCCAGGACCCTCTCGAAGCGAGCGCCAATAACCTCTACGAGGGCGTGCGCATGGCTGACCTCCAGGGATTCGCCGAACGATACCCGCTCAATTCCCGCCTGGTGAAGAAGGACGGAAAGCTAGTCGAGCAGGTTTATCGCGCCGGGACTCCAGACGGGAGCATTCTCGCAGGGCTTTATGCCGCGGAACTCGGTCGCGCCATTCGTTACTTGAAGATGGCACTGCCCTACGCCGGCGCCTCACAGAAGAAAGTCCTCAACGATCTGATCCGGTACTACCAGACGGGTGATCCTGCCGACTGGCGGCAATTCAACATCGACTGGGTGCGGGACGACTCCGCCGTTGATTTTACTCACGGCTTCATTGAGGTCTACAAGGACGCGCGGGGCGTGAAAGGAGCGGCGCAGGCTTACGTGACCGTGATCGATGCGAAGCTGAACCGGTTGATGCAGGGCTTCGCCGCCAACGCCCGCTACTTCGAACAGCGTGCCCCCTGGGCGGAACAGTACAAACTGGAAAACCCTCACCCGCCTCTCGCCAAAGCAGTGGAGACAGTCATCGAGACAGCCGACTTCGATGTCTCCACAATTGGCGAGAACCTACCCAACGAGGCGGAAATCCACGACAAGTTCGGCAGCAAGAGCTTTGTCTTCACTAGCTCCATTCGCGCCCTGTCCGCGGCCACTGGCGAGAAGGCAACTGAAGAGTTTGCCTTCTCCGCAGAGGAGATCGAGCGCGCCCGCCAGTACCGCGAACTGGCCGACAACCTCTTCACCGCCATGCACGAGGTCCTGGGCCATGGCTCCGGCAAGATGAACCCCAAGCTCACGCAGGAGCCCGCGTCCTACCTCAAGGAATACTATTCCACGCTGGAGGAGGCGCGCGCCGACCTGGTGGCCCTGTGGAATTTCTTCGATCCGAAAGTGATTGAAATCGCCGCCTTGCCGGACTTCGAGGTTGCCAAAGCCGCGTACGACGGCGAGGCGCGCGCGGCGCTGGTGCAACTCCGCGAAGTCCCCACCGGCGACACCATTGAGGAAGACCACCGGCGCGGCACGCAGCTCGTCATCAACTTCATCCGCGACAAGACCGGGGCCGTCGGACCCGTCGAGCGCGACGGGAAAACCTACATGGTGGTGAAGGATTACGAGAAGATGCGCCAGGGCGTGGGCCTGCTGCTGGCCGAACTGATGCGCATCAAGGCCGAGGGCGATTATGCCGCCGCCCAGGCGCTCATCACGCAATACGGCATCCATTTCGACCCCGCCTGGCGGGACCAAGTGGTGGAGCGTTACAAGCAAATCGATCTGCCGATATTCTGGACCGGAATCAATTCCGACCTTATGCCGCGCTACGGCAAGAACGGCAGAATCGCCGACGTGGAGATCGTCTACCCCCGCGACATCGGCAAGCAGCAACTCCGCTACACGAAAATTGCCGGGAAGTAGCGGCGGATTCCAGCACGGCAATTTTGCTTATCTTGAGCATGCCGCCCAGCAAGGGCGGCGCTACGGGGAGGCCTGAAGCATGACTGCACTGAGTTCCAGAGAGCGGATGCTGCATGCGCTCAATCACCAGCAACCTGATTACTTGCCCTGCTGCTTCATGAGCTTCACGGCGTTGCGCCGCCAATGTAAAGAGGATCTTTACCAGTTGGTCTTAGCGGAGCGAGCCCTGGGACTGGATTCCTTCCTTTTCATTCCCGCCAGCCCGCGTCCGGAGCGTTTGGATCATCCCGACCTGCGGGGCCTGCCGGTCCGATTGCATCCGGCGGTGGAAACCCGCGAGTGGCGAGAAGATGTCCCTGACGGGAATCCCATCCTGCACAAAGAATACACCACCCCTGCCGGCAGGCTGTCCACCAGCGTTCGTTGGTCGAAGGACTGGCCCCACGGCAATCACATCCCCTTCGTGGACGACTATCAGGTGCCGCGCGCCCTCAAGCCGCTCATCGCCGAGGCCAAGGAACTGGAGGCCCTGCGCTACCTACTTATCCCTCCCGAGCCTGTGGACCTCGTGCAGTTCGAACGCGAGGCGCAGAAAGCGCACGCCTTCGCTGCCGAGCAGGGCGTTCTGGTGGCGGGTGGCTGGGGCGTGGGCGTGGACATGGCGAGCTGGCTCTGCGGATTTCAGAACCTCATGGTGCTGACGCACGAACAGCCGGGCCTGGTCATCGAACTCTTGGACATGATCCATGCCTGGAACAAACAGCGCATGGCCGCCGTGCTGCAAGCGCCGGTGGATCTGTTTATCAAGCGGGCCTGGTATGAAGGCTGCGACTTTGTGACACCCAAGTTCTACCGCGACGTCATCCTGCCCCGGCTCAAGACCGAGGTGGAGCTGGCGCACGAGCATGGCGCGCTGTTCGGTTATATCTGCTCCAGCGGCCTCGCGCCCATGCTGGACTACTACGTGGAAGCAGGCATCGACGTCTTGATCGGCATCGACCCTGTGCAGGGTACGCACACCGACATGAACCATATCAAGAAGAAGATTGGAGACCAGATCTGCCTGTGGGGCGGAGTCTCCGGCGCGGTGACGGTCGAATTGGGCACTGAGGATGAGGTCCGCGCGGCGGTGCGCCACGCAGTGGAGGTGCTGGGCCCGGACGGCTTCATCCTCTCGCCCGTGGACAACATCACCGTGGACGCACCCCGCACTTGGCACAATATCGACGCTTTCATGGACGAATGGCGGCGAATCAGGTAGCGCGCGCTTGGTCGCCCTCTGCGCAGTCCTCTAGGCAACGCGAAGGCCGCGCGTTGGCCATGCGTCGGGAAGGAACTTCCGCCCCACTCTCACTTGCTTTACAATCGCCATGGGCCGGTCGTCCTGGTGGCTCGCCCATCCTTTCGGCACGAGGTGGGTTGCGCTGCGCTGGGAAGATGACACGGCATCATGCCCCGGCGCGAAAGCCTTGGCAAAGTAGATCCAGCGGTTTCTGCGCAGGCCCAACACTATGCGGAACTTATCCCAAGGTTGCGTCAGCCTTTTCTTTCGGTGTGGCTTGATGTGCCTGCATGCGGCACAGGTGGTGGGCGTTTCCGACGACAGCGCAATGGAGTTGACCATCCCCTCTCCTGCCGCGCCGCCGGCCTGGAGATCCAGAGGGGGAAGCAGCTCATGATCCGCCTGTGCCTCTGGCTGCTTGCCCACACCTTCTACCGCCTCCAGGTGCGCGGACGGGAAAACCTGCCGCAGCGCGGCCCGGCCTTGCTCGTGTGCAGCCACGTTTCCTTCATCGATGCCTTCTTGATTGCTGCGTGTTCGCCGCGACCGATCCGCTTCCTGATGTATCGCCCCTTCTACGAAGCACGAGGCATTCACTGGCTGGCGAAGTTGATGGGCGCGATCCCGGTGGCGGCAGAAGACCCGCCAAGGAAAATCGTGGAATCGCTGCGGCAGGCACGGAAATATCTCCGCGAAGGCGAGTTGGTTTGCATCTTCGCGGAAGGCGCCGTCACCCGCGCGGGGAACCTGCTGCCCTTCCAGCGCGGATTTAAGCACGTCAGGCAGGGGGTGAGAGTGCCGATCATCCCTGTTCATCTCGACCGCGTGTGGGGCAACATCTTCCGCTGCGAGCGCGGGCGGTTTTCCTTCAAGTGGCCGCGCCGCATTCCCTACCCCGCGACGGTGAGCATCGGCCGGCCGCTGGCGCCGGATGCGGGCATCTCTGAGGTCCACCAAACTCTCATGACGCTGAGCGCGGAAGCCTTCGCCCGCCGCGACGCTGCTCAGCGACCGCTGCATCAATTGTTCCTTGATACTGCCCGCCGCAACTGGCGCCGTCTGGCCATGGCCGATTCGTCCGGGCGTGAGTTGAATTTCGGCCGGGCGCTGGTGGGCACAATACTCTTCCGCCGCTGGGTGCTCCAGCACTGCGGCGAGGAAAAGATGGTGGGGATCCTGTTGCCGCCTTCCGTTCCCAGCGCTCTGCTCAACTTCGGAATCAGCTTGGCGGGGCGCGTCCCTGTCAACCTGAACTACACCACTTCCGCTGAGGCGCTCGGCGCGGCCATCGAGCGCTGCGAGATCAAGACCATCTTCACCTCCGAGAAACTGCTCGAAAGGTTCGCCATCGCGCAGCGTCCCGGGATGGCGATGGTCGAGGAGGTCGCCGGGAGCTTTTCTGCCTCTGACAAGCTTCTGTGTACCCTGGCTGCAAGACTGCTGCCGCGCTTTGTCCTGGAGCGCTGGCTGCTGCCCCGCGAGGTAAAGCTTGACTCGCTGGCCACGGTCATATTCTCGAGCGGCAGCACGGGAATTCCCAAGGGCGTCATGCTCAGTCACCGCAACATCGTCTCGAACATCGAGGGTGTTCAGCAGGCCATCAACGTGGACCGCAACGACTGTCTGCTCGGCATCCTGCCCTTTTTCCACTCTTTCGGGCTTACGGTGGCGCTCTGGCTCCCGGTGGTTTCAGGTTTCTGCGCGGCCTTCCACACAAACCCGCTGGAAGGGCGCAAGGTGGGGGAGCTGTGTCGCAGGTACAGAGTCACCGTTCTCGTCGGTACCCCCACGTTTGTCTGGGAGTACGTGCGGCGGTGCGCGCCGGAGGATTTCGCCTCGCTGCGCGTCGCCATCGTGGGCGCAGAGAAGATGAAGCCGGAACTGGCGCGGGCCTTCCGGGAGAAATTCGGCCGCGACCTCTTCCAGGGCTATGGCTGTACGGAACTGTCTCCCGTCGTGTCAGTAGAAACTCTGGGCTCTAGTGCAGAGGACGCGAAGCGGGCAGGCGTGAAGCCCGGCACAGTGGGACGGCCGATTCCCGGTGTCGCGGTGAAAGTCGCAAACGCCGAAAGCTTCGAGGAACTTCCCCCCGACCGGGACGGTATGCTGCTCGTTGCGGGGCCGAGCGTGATGCTGGGCTACCTTGACGACCCGGAAAAGACCCGCGAGGCCATCCGGGAAGGAGGCTGGTACATCACCGGCGACATTGCGCGATTGGACCAGGACGGGTTCATTACCATCACCGATCGGCTGACGCGCTTCTCGAAAATCGCCGGCGAAATGGTGCCGCACCTGCAGGTGGAGGAGGCGCTGCACAAGGTTCTGGGAAGCCTCGAGCCGAAACTGGTGGTGACCTCCGTCGCCGACGAACAGAAGGGCGAAAGGCTGGTCGTCCTGCACACCGAACTCGAGGTGAGCGTGGACGAGCTACTCAAGCGCCTGCGCGATTCCGGCCTGCCCAAGCTCTGGGTGCCGCGCCGGGAGAATTTCTTTCGTATTCCTGCTTTGCCCCTTCTCGGCAGCGGGAAGCTCGATCTGAAGCAGGTGAAGGAGGCCGCCAAGCAGCTCGCCGCCGGGCCAGCTACTTCCAGCGAGCCAGCCGCGTAGGCTGGTGGCAACGCGCGCTATACCGGCCGGCATAAGCAGCCTTGGTCGGCCGAAAGGGGGGAGGGAACGATGAAACGCGGCCTGCAATTCGCAATCCTTCTTCTTATGCTTCCCGTGAGTGTAACCCTGGCTGACTCCGCCCTCGACCTCACCCAGCGCTACCTGTTGCTGGCGACTGCCCGCACCGCCACCATGCAGAGAGAATTGGACGAAGCGGCCGCCTGCCAGCCGAGATGCCGAGGCTAGCCCCGGGTAATCCCCATTGCCATTCTCTCCAAGAATTCCGTGCGGTCATGTCCCGCATCGCTGATACGAACTCCTCGGTGCTGAGTTTTCGCGTACCGGATCTGTGGGATTTGATTATCCGCTCGTGCGCGCAATGACAGCATGAACGGGTGCGATCAAAGGAAACCCCCGAACACCCTTGATCATCCTCGCCCCCCGCCCCTCCCAGCAACACCCGTCCGGGAGACCACCATGGACCGGGTTGAGGGCCTGCGGCTCAGGGAGAGTGTGTTGAGCAAGTGGAGGACGCGAGGGTGTCCGATTTTGGGATTCGTCAATCCCGGAAGCGGGCAATCCAGCCCCCGGCCGAGCAGATGTAAGCCTCCTAACCCACGGAGGGACAAGCACTTAGACACCTGCGAGAATGGAATGGGACCTGCAAACTAGACCACGGGAGAGACCATGGACATTCCTAGGCCAGATGTAGCTCGGAAGCGCCGTCTTCGCCGGGTGATGTACGGGGTGGCCGGTATCATTTTGGTGCCTTTAATCACCTGGGGACT
>JALHUF010000514.1 GCA_022866195.1 Terriglobia bacterium | reverse complement strand
GACTGGGGACTCGGGACTCGCAGGCGCGGCGTATCTACCCGAGCCCCGAGTCCCGAGTGGCGAGTCCCGGCACTACTCGTTGCCGCTCACCGCCCGGCGGTATTGCTGGACCAAGTCGGGCTGCTCGCGGCCGATCTCGCTCAGCGCCTGCCCGAAGCTGAGGTGGCGTTCGCGCATGCGCTGTTCGGCGAGGAATTTCACTTGGGCCTGGACGTCCGTGGGGCCGGTGCCCGAGAACCCCAGAGGCTCGATGGGCACCAGGGGCTTCTGCATCCCCACGATCTTGCGGAAGGTGGGGAAGTCCGCGAGCGCGATCTTTCGCCAGTCGTCGCGCTGGCGCGGCAGGATCTTGCCGGCTTTCAGGGCGGCTTCCAGCTCCTGCTCCACCTGACCGCGGAAGACTTCGCTGGCGGGAACCGCCTTGCCGCGGGCTGCGGCTTCCGAAAGCAGGCTGCGGGCCTGGGCCAGGGTGATGACGGCCGAGGGTTCCGCGAGCGTCGGGCCAGCCAGCGTTACCTCGGACATCAATCCCAGCTCGTGCATGCACCGTTTCAGCTCTTCAGGGTCCAGGAAATATTCATCTTTGAAATCGTCGTGTGCCAGGCGGATTTTTCCGTCGGCCACGGAGAGGTTGACTTGCTTCATGGGACCTCCGGAATTTGCGATTGTGGATTTCGGATTTTCGCTTGGTGTACCGGCGTTTGCCGGTTCATCCACGGCTTGAAAGGCGGGATCCGACAGCCGGATTTGCGGCAACTCCTCCAGGAAGGGCCGGTTGGTGAGCGCCACCGAAGTCAGCGTGGTGCCCTGCGGCTTGCCGGTGCGCTTGTTCTGGGCAGCCCAGTCGACGGCGGGCGAGATGTAACGGTACTCGCGGCTTTTCAGGAGCTCGCGAGCGCGCTCGGTGGGTTCGTACCAGCCCCACAGAATGAACCGGGTGCTGGGTGCTGGGTGCTGGGTGCTGGGGGCTGGGTGCTGGTGTTTTTCGCCCAGTCCCCAGTCCCCAGCACCTAGCACCTCGGGCGAATCGAGCTTCACGATGCGCCCCGCCGAGGGCACGGGTCCGCCCGCGGCGACCTCCGGCATCTCGCTGGCGTGGTCGTAATCCACGTTAATCTCGCCGTTCTGCCGCTCGCGGAAATTGCGCACGATGTCTTCCAGGTCCTGGCGCGTGATAGCGAAGGTGGTCGAGCCGCGCACCCACTTGCCGGTGAGCGCCAGCGGCACGCGAAGGAGTCCCGCGGATTCCGCCGGCGCCTCCAGCGTCACCACGAAGCGCGGAAGAGAGCAAGTGTCGGGTGTCAGGTGCCAGGTGCCAGGGGGATTTTGGATTTTAGATGTTGGATTTTGGATTTGACCAAGCACATCGACCTCCGGTCCAGGCTTAGTTGAAAGTCAAAACTCGAAAGTGACACACCGCTCGACGGTCAGCCCTCAGCCGTCAGCAAGCTTTCCTTCTGACTCCTGACTTCTGACTCCTGACTTCTGACTCCTGACTGCTTCATCTCCGGCCGCTGGGGCAATCCCAGTTCCCGCGTGATGTACTGCGCGAGTTCGGGATACGGCTCGACCACGCCGGTTTGGGCCAGGCGCGCCAGCATATCGAGCACCTGGTCGAAGCTGCGGGCGCGCAGGTTCGAGACGGCCAGTGTCGGATAGCGCCGCGCGCCGCCCTGACCCCTGGGGGCGAGCTCCCAGTTGAAGTCCACCAAGCGCTTGACGCAGGTGGCGTTCAGCGTGCGCGCCAGATGGTCGGCGGTAGCCTGCACGGCCAGAAAGAAGAAATCGGTCTGCGACTCGCCCAGGGCGCGGTTGCCGCCCGCGCGCGGTCCCAGGCCCAGGTTCATGAAGAAGGCGAGCGCGCTGCGCGAGATCTCGATGTTGTGGTGCTGGATGGAGTTGTAGAGGTCGCGGACGTTGCCCTCCACGCCTTTGAGCGAGAATTTCCAGCCGTGCGGCAGCGACACGCCAGTCTTTTCGTGCGCGGCGAGTTGCGTCACCCACTTGGCCGCGGCCTCGCGGTCTTCTTTCGAGCCGTCCGGTCCCTGCTCGATGGTGGGCACGCCCAGGCCGTTGCGTTCTCCCGCGATGGCGTCGATGCGGTAGAGTTGATGCTTGATGTACCAGTGCATGTAGGCGGGGCGGAGCATCGAGCGGCCGAAGAAATTCGCGCCTTCCTGGTTGAAGGTGAAGACCGTCAGGCGGTCGGCGGGAATTTCCACGCTCTCGAAGTTGGCGTTGCGGTAGCCGTACTGATTGAGCGCCAGCAGCGTCTCGCCGTCGGCGTCGGTGATCCAGCGATAGAAGGTGATGGGCAGCCGCGGCGCCAGGCGCGCCAGGCGGATGCGGGCGCCCTCCACGGCGTAGACCTCCTCGTGGGCCGCGGCGCCGAAGGCGAGCATCAGCAGGGCGTTGCGCAGCACGTCGTCCCAGCACTGCGAGACCTTAACGCCCGAAGGTGAAACGTACTCCAGCCCGCCTAACAGGTTCTCGCGCACAAACTGTGCGATCTCGCGGTCCGCCGCTGCGTCGCTCGCCGGCATGACGTCCCAGTGGGCGGCGCGGATGGGCAGCTCGCAGGCCAGCAGCGTGGCTGCCACTTGCGCGTCGGAGCGCCGCATCTTTTCGTAGGTGCGGATGGCCGTCAGGCCTTCGAGCTGCGAGTTGTACTCGCCGAAGTCGCGCATGAACCCGTGAAAGATGGGCGTGCCGGGGAGGCCTATGGAGTGCGGCGGCTCGCCGCCGCTTTGGCCCCGCCTTGAATCGGCGGAAGCAAGCTTCCGCTCAGGCAAAGCGGGAGCAAGCTCCCGCACTCCAAAGCTACGCGTCCAGGAGATTTCCAGAGGTCCGAGTTTCATTGGTCAAATTCCTCTTCTCCGTAGCGCGAGTCTCCAATTCACAATTCTGAATTCAGAATTCTGAATTGAGGTGTTCTCAGGCTGGTTCAAGCTCCCTCCAACTCAGGGCCACCTCCGCAAAGGCATCAGGGTGGATGATCGGCGCGCCGTCCGCCAGAAACGCGTCCGCGTAGCTCGCCGCAGGATGGAAATCCGCTGCCAGGTCGGCGAGCGCCTTGGCCCAGAACTCGTCGGCGTGGCCAGCTTCGGTGCGCTCGGCGTCAAAGCGCAGGTTGCCGCTGGGCGTCACGATTTTCTTCACCGCGCTGAAGGCCCGACGGATTTCCCGCGTGTCGGGCAAAAGCGTCAGCCGGGCTTCCATGCGCCGCTTGGTGCGAAACGCCAGGTCCTCCTTAACCGCCGCGGTAAAGACCACCGGCTCGACGCGGTGGCCAAACTCGCGCGTCAGCGCTTCGGCCAGCGGCGCGCCCATCCCCGTCGCATCAATGCAGGCGCGGCGGACCAACGGTCGGCCGTCTTCCCGCAGGAGTGAAAGCAGCTCGTGCGCGAAAGCCAGTTGCTCGGCGAAGGGCATCTTCGCGAGCGTGCGGACGAGACGCGCGACACTGAGATTTGTCATTGGGGATCTGGGATTTGTGATTGATGAACTGAAACTGGAAATTGGAAATTGGAAACTGGAAGGTCGAAGATCGGGATGCGTCTCACCGGTTTCCAGTTTCGAGTTTC